>NZ_JBEXRZ010000118.1:0-21288 GCF_040613325.1 Streptomyces sp. NPDC006283
ATAATCGAGCTTTCGAAATGAATTTCGGCATGCCGAAATTCATCCCGGCTGGGAGATCGTGCTGAGTTGGGTTGCCGCGTTCGCGGCAGGATGGCCTTGCGGTGGGCCTTGCGCAGCCGCAGGAAGACGCCCGGTGCCTCCTCCTCCGACTCGAAGCCGGCGAGCAGTACCGCGGGGGCCTTCTCCAGTGCGGTGAAGGTGACTCCGGTACCGGACAGGTCCCTGCCTTGCCCTGCGACCCGGGCGGCGAGGAAGTCGGCTTCCTCCGCGGAGTGCACGCGGGCACGGAAGTCGATGTCGTTGGTGTCGAGGGCGACCCGGGCGAACTTGGCGTACGCGTAGGCGTCCTCGACGGTCAGCCGGCCGCCGGTCAGGACGCCCGTGCGGCCCCTGACCAGACCGCGCGCCGCGGCCTCCAGCGCTTCCGGCCAGCTCGCCGGCTCGAGCACACCCTGCTCGTTGCGGACCAGCGGTGTGGTGAGGCGGTCGCGCTGCTGGGCGTAGCGGAAGCCGAAGCGGCCCTTGTCGCAGATCCACTCCTCGTTGACCTCGGGGTCCTCGGCGGCCAGCCGCCGCATGACCTTGCCGCGGCGGTGGTCGGTGCGAGTGGCGCAGCCACCGGAGCAGTGCTCGCACACGCTCGGCGAGGAGACCAGGTCGAACGGGCGGGAACGGAAGCGGTACGCGGCCGAGGTCAGCGCGCCCACCGGGCAGATCTGGATGGTGTTGCCGGAGAAGTACGACTCGAAGGGATCGCCCTCGCCGGTGCCGACCTGCTGCAGCGCACCGCGCTCCAGCAGCTCGATCATCGGGTCGCCCGCGACCTGGTTGGAGAACCGGGTGCAGCGCGCGCACAGCACGCAGCGCTCACGGTCGAGCAGCACCTGCGTCGAGATCGGCACCGGCTTCTCGTAGGTGCGCTTCTTCCCCTCGAAGCGGGAGTCGGCCTGACCGTGCGAGACGGCCTGGTTCTGCAGCGGGCACTCGCCGCCCTTGTCGCAGACGGGGCAGTCCAGCGGATGGTTGATCAGCAGCAGCTCCATCACGCCCTTCTGCGCCTTCTCGGCGACGGGCGAGGTGAGTTGCGACCTGACGACCATGCCGTCGGTGCAGGTGATGGTGCAGGACGCCATCGGCTTGCGCTGTCCCTCGACCTCGACGATGCACTGGCGGCAGGCGCCGACGGGGTCGAGGAGCGGATGGTCGCAGAAGCGCGGGATCTCGATGCCGAGCTGCTCGGCGGCCCGGATGACCAGCGTCCCCTTGGGGACGGAGATCTCGACGCCGTCGATCGTCAGCGAGACGAGGTCCTCGGGCGGCCGCGCGGCGTTGCCGCCCGCGGCGGCGGAACCGGACGTGGTGACCGTCATGGCCGCACCTCCCCGTGGAACCGCGGGATCTGCAGGACTTCGCCCGCAGGACGGCCTGCGGCGAAGCCGCGGCCGGTGCCGAGCGCGTGCGCCGGACTCATGCGGACACCTCCGTGATGTGTCGGTCGGCCCAGGCCGTCGACCTGGCCGGGTCGAAGGGGCAGCCGCCGCCGGTGATGTGCTGCTCGTACTCGTCGCGGAAGTACTTGAGCGAGGAGAAGATCGGCGATGCGGCACCGTCGCCGAGGGCGCAGAACGACTTGCCGTTGATGTTGTCGGCGATGTCGTTCAGCTTGTCGAGGTCGGACATGACGCCCTTGCCCGCCTCGATGTCGCGGAGCAACTGGACGAGCCAGTACGTGCCCTCACGGCACGGTGTGCACTTGCCGCAGGACTCGTGCGCGTAGAACTCGGTCCAGCGGGTGACGGCCCGCACGACGCAGGTGGTCTCGTCGAAGCACTGCAGCGCCTTGGTGCCGAGCATCGACCCGGCGGCGCCCACACCCTCGTAGTCCAGCGGGACGTCGAGATGCTCGTCGGTGAACATCGGGGTCGAGGAACCGCCCGGTGTCCAGAACTTGAGCCGGTGGCCCGGCCGCATGCCGCCGCTCATGTCGAGCAGCTGGCGCAGTGTGATGCCGAGCGGCGCCTCGTACTGGCCGGGGCTCGCGACATGACCGGAGAGCGAGTAGAGCGTGAAGCCCGGGGACTTCTCGCTGCCCATCGACTTGAACCAGTCCTTGCCCTTGTTCAGGATCGCGGGAACGGACGCGATGGACTCGACGTTGTTCACCACAGTGGGGCACGCGTACAGACCGGCGACCGCGGGGAAGGGGGGCCTGAGCCGGGGCTGGCCACGGCGGCCCTCCAGGGAGTCCAGCAGCGCGGTCTCCTCACCGCAGATGTACGCGCCCGCGCCCGCGTGCACGGTGATGTCGAGGTCGAGTCCGCTGCCGAGGATGTCCTTGCCGACGAAGCCCGCTTCGTAGGCTTCGCGTACGGCCTCGTGCAGGCGCCGCAGCACGGGGACGACTTCACCGCGCAGATAGATGAAGGCGTGGTTGGAGCGGATCGCGTAGCAGGCGATCACGATCCCCTCGATGAGGGAGTGCGGGTTCGCGAACAGGAGCGGGATGTCCTTGCAGGTCCCGGGCTCCGACTCGTCGGCGTTGACCACGAGGTAGTGGGGCTTGCCGTCGCCCTGCGGGATGAACTGCCACTTCATCCCGGTGGGGAAGCCCGCGCCGCCGCGGCCGCGCAGGCCCGAGTCCTTCACATAGGCGATCAGATCGTCGGGGGACATGGCGAGTGCCTTGCGCAGACCCTCGTAGCCCTCGTGCCGGCGGTAGGTCGCGAGCGTCCACGACTCCGGTTCGTCCCAGAAGGCGGAGAGCACGGGAGCAAGCAGCTTCTCCGGGCCCGTCCCTCCCCCGACCTCCGGCCGGGAGCCGCCTCCGTACTCGGTGGACACGGTCATCACTCCCCCTCCTCGGCCACAGGTCCGGCCGGGTTCTCCGGGTCGGACGCCGAGGTCTTCTGCGGTGCGTCGTGCGAGCTGAGGTGCTCGGAGCCGGGCTGCGGACGGTCCTTGGGAGGCTCGCCGCGCGGGTGGACCACGCGGGCGGGGGTGGCCTCGCCCTTGGCGAGCTTGAGTCCGATCAGCGAGGCGGGGCCGGCACCGCCGGTGGCCTCGACGGCACCGGCGCGCTCGTCGGGGAAGCCGGCCAGGATGCGGGCCGTCTCCTTGTACGAGCACAGTGGCGCGCCGCGGGTGGGAGCGACCGGTTGGCCGGCCCGCAGGTCGTCGACGAGCTGCTTCGCGGACTCGGGCGTCTGGTTGTCGAAGAACTCCCAGTTGACCATCACCACGGGCGCGAAGTCGCAGGCGGCGTTGCACTCGATGTGCTCGAGCGTGACCTTGCCGTCCTCGGTGGTCTCGTTGTTGCCGACGCCGAGGTGCTCCTTGAGCTCCTCGAAGATCGCGTCGCCGCCCATGACCGCGCACAGCGTGTTGGTGCAGACGCCGACCTGGTACTCACCGGAGGGCTTGCGCCGGTACATGGTGTAGAAGGTGGCGACGGCGGTGACCTCGGCCGTGGTCAGGCCGAGCATGTCCGCGCAGAACTGCATGCCCGTACGGGAGACGTAGCCCTCCTGCGACTGCACGAGGTGCAGCAGCGGCAGCAGGGCGGACCGGCTGTCGGGGTAGCGGGCGATGATCTCCTTGGCGTCCGTCTCGAGCCCGGCGCGCACCTCGGCCGGGTAGTCGGGTGCGGGGAGCTGCGGCATCCCCAAGCTGACGTCGGTCATCGGTCGACGCCTCCCATCACGGGGTCGATGGACGCGACGGCGACGATGACGTCGGCGACCTGGCCGCCTTCGCACATGGCCGCCATGGCCTGCAGGTTGGTGAACGACGGGTCGCGGAAGTGGACCCGGAAGGGGCGGGTGCCGCCGTCGGAGACGACATGGACGCCGAGTTCGCCCTTGGGCGACTCGACCGCGGCGTACGCCTGTCCGGCCGGCACCCTGAAGCCCTCGGTGACCAGCTTGAAGTGGTGGATCAGGGCCTCCATGGAGGTGCCCATGATCTTCTTGATGTGGTCCAGGGAGTTGCCGAGACCGTCGGCGCCGAGGGCGAGCTGGGCGGGCCAGGCGATCTTCTTGTCGGCGACCATCACCGGGCCCGGCTCGAGCCGGTCCAGGCACTGCTCGACGATCCGCAGCGACTGGCGCATCTCCTCGAGGCGGACGAGGAACCTGCCGTAGGAGTCGCAGGTGTCGGCGGTCGGGACGTCGAAGTCGTACGTCTCGTAGCCGCAGTACGGGTCGGTCTTGCGCAGGTCGTGGGCGAGGCCCGTGGAGCGCAGGATCGGTCCGGTCGCGCCGAGCGCCATGCAGCCGGTGAGGTCCAGGTAGCCGACGTCCTGCATACGGGCCTTGAAGATCGGGTTGCCGGTGGCGAGCTTGTCGTACTCCGGCAGGTTCTTCTTCATGGTCTTCACGAACTCGCGGAGCTGGTCCATCGCGCCGGGCGGCAGGTCCTGAGCGAGGCCGCCGGGCCTGATGTACGCGTGGTTCATGCGCAGGCCGGTGATCAGTTCGTAGATGTCGAGAATCAGTTCACGATCACGGAATCCGTAGATCATGATCGTCGTGGCGCCGAGCTCCATGCCGCCGGTGGCGATGCACACGAGGTGCGACGAGAGCCGGTTGAGCTCCATCAGCAGGACGCGGATGATCGTCGCCCGGTCCGGGATCTGGTCCTCGATGCCGAGCAGCCGCTCCACGCCCAGGCAGTACGCCGTCTCGTTGAAGAACGGCGTCAGGTAATCCATGCGCGTGACGAAGGTGGTGCCCTGGGTCCAGGTCCGGTACTCGAGGTTCTTCTCGATGCCCGTGTGGAGGTAGCCGATGCCGCAGCGGGCCTCGGTGACGGTCTCGCCGTCGATCTCGAGGATCAGACGGAGCACGCCGTGGGTGGAGGGGTGCTGCGGACCCATGTTGACGACGATGCGCTGGTCGTCGGCCTTGGCCGCGGACTGGACGACCTCGTCCCAGTCGCCGCCGGTGACCGTGTAGACGGTCCCCTCGGTGGTTTCTCGCGAAGAACTCAGCGTCCCGGAGGGACCCGATGAGGGGCGGTGGTCGGGAGACGGGTGGGAGCTTGCGGGTGGGGTTGTCACGAGTACGACCTCCGCTGGTCCGGAGCCGGGATCTGGGCGCCCTTGTACTCGACGGCGATACCGCCGAGCGGATAGTCCTTCCGCTGCGGGAAGCCCTGCCAGTCGTCCGGCATCATGATCCGGGTGAGGGCGGGGTGGCCGTCGAAGACGAGCCCGAAGAAGTCGTAGGTCTCGCGCTCGTGCCAGTCGTTGGTCGGATAGACGGCGACCAGGGACGGGATGTGCGGATCACGGTCCGGGGCGGAGACCTCGAGCCGGATCAGCCGGCCGTGGGTGAGCGAGCGCAGGTGGTAGACGGCGTGCAGCTCGCGGCCCTTGTCGTGCGGATAGTGCACCCCGCTGACACCGGTGCACAGCTCGAAGCGCAGCGCCGGGTCGTCGCGGAGGGTCCTCGCCACCTGTGTCAGGTGTTCGCGCGCGATGTGGAAGGTCAGTTCTCCGCGGTCGACGACCGTCTTGTCGATGGCGTTCTCCGGGAGGAGCCCCTGCTCCTCGAGTGCGCCCTCGAGCTCGTCGGCGACCTCGTCGAAGTACCCGCCGTAGGGGCGGGACGAGGGGCCCGGCAGGCGTACGGAGCGTACGAGCCCACCGTAACCGGACGTATCCCCTCCGTCGTTGGCGCCGAACATGCCGCGCTGGACACGGATCTCCTCGCCGTGGTCACCGCGCTGGCCGGGGAGATTCTGCTCGGAGAGTTCCTTCTCGGGATTCGGCTGGTCCGTCATCGCAGCAGCCCCTTCATCTCGATCGTCGGGAGCGCCTTGAGGGCCGCCTCCTCCGCCTCGCGGGCCGCTTCCTCCGCGTTCACGCCGAGCTTGGAGCTCTGGATCTTCTGATGGAGCTTGAGAATCGCGTCCATCAGCATCTCGGGGCGCGGTGGGCAGCCCGGCAGATAGATGTCGACGGGGACGACGTGATCAACGCCCTGCACAATGGCGTAATTGTTGAACATTCCGCCCGATGACGCGCAAACCCCCATGGAAATGACCCACTTGGGGTTGGGCATCTGGTCGTAGACCTGGCGCAGGACGGGCGCCATCTTCTGGCTCACCCGCCCGGCCACGATCATCAGGTCGGCCTGGCGCGGCGAGCCGCGGAAGACCTCCATGCCGAAGCGGGCCAGGTCGTACCGGCCGGCACCGGTCGTCATCATCTCGATGGCGCAGCAGGCCAGGCCGAAGGTCGCGGGGAAGACGGATGACTTGCGCACCCAGCCCGAGGCCTGTTCGACGGTGGTCAGCAGGAAACCGCTCGGCAGTTTCTCTTCGAGTCCCATGGTGTGCCCCTCAGCCCCTCAGTCCCATTCCAGGCCGCCGCGCCGCCATACATACGCGTAGGCGACGAAGACGGTGAGCACGAAGAGCAGCATCTCCACGAGCCCGAAGATCCCCAGGGCGTCGAAGGTGACGGCCCAGGGATAGAGGAAGACGATCTCGATGTCGAAAATGATGAAGAGCATCGCCGTCAGGTAGTACTTGATCGGGAAGCGACCGCCTCCGGCGGGCGTGGGAGTGGGCTCGATGCCGCACTCGTACGCTTCGAGCTTTGCCCGGTTGTACCGCTTGGGGCCGATAAGCGTGGCCATGACCACGGAGAAGATCGCAAACCCTGCCCCGAGGGCGCCGAGCACAAGGATGGGCGCGTAAGCATTCACCCTCCTCGCTCCTTCCAGTCGTCCTTGACCGTTGGACCGCACCGGGCAACCGTCTCGCCGCCTCGAAGGCCGTGCCGACCCCCAAGATCACGCTCGAAGATCGTGCACATGTGAGGCAGTTCACAAGCCCGACTGCCCCGCATCCTATGCCTGTCGGTCTGTGATCTGCGACACGGGGTCGATGATCGAGTTTGTGATCTCCACCACCCGACGAAGGATCATGAAGTCGGATGAGCGGTGATCTTCATACGCGAAGCTCCCGGGTGATCACCAGACGTGACATCTGGAGCCGTTACCGCTGGTCGGGGCGGTCGCGCCCTACCAAGTCACGGCCCATCCGTGCAAATTGGAGATGGACCGCATCGGGTGATATTGGACTCCGGGTCGCTCGACAGGGGGATCCGGCGGATCGGGGTGGACGCGTGCGCGCATTCAGGAGCTCCCGGACGGCGGGACGTTGACCATTCTGTGACCTGCGCCACTCACTCAAGAGTTCAACAAAAGCGGGCTTGGCCAACGACGTAAAGGGATGGTAAGCCTCCGGCAATTCGGACCTTTTACTGAAAGCCAATGATCACAGCGTTGATCATGGTTGTCCGCTTTGCCCGTTACGGCGTCAATAAGGGGCCATCCAGAGCGGATTCACAGCTTCCGGTCGCAACTGTGGCGCAACACACGTTTCTTGAAGGGAACCGTGAAGCCCTGATAGCGGTTGTACTCATGTCCCACACCGCTCACATACCCAGCCACCGGAAGCCCCGCCGCAGCGCCTCGAAAATGGCGATACGCGCCGGAGTTGCCGGTGGCTTCCTCAGCACCATCGCGGTGGCAGGTGCCGCCGGGCCGGCGAATGCCGAGCCGGTGACCGAGACCATCGAGATGCCCCTTCTCACCGCCGACGCCGCGGGCGCGGTCGCGCAGTCCGCCGAGGCCACCCAGCAGGTCGCCCTCGACCTCGAGGCCCAGGCGCAGCTCCAGGCCCAGCAGGACGCCGCCGCGGCCAAGGCCGCGAAGGCCGCCAAGAAGGCCAAGGCCGAGGCGGACCGCGAGGCGGAGGCCAAGGAGAAGGAAGAGGCGAAGAAGCGCGCCGAGGCCGCCGCCAAGGAGCGCGCCTCCCGCGACTCCGAGCGCACCTCGCTCTCCGCCTACAGCTCCACCAGCACCCCCGCGAGCGGTTCGGCCGGCGCCGTCGTCTCCTTCCTCAAGGCCCAGCTCGGCGACGCGTACATCATGGGCGCCACCGGCCCCAACGCCTGGGACTGCTCCAGCCTCGTCCAGGCCGCCTACCGCACCGTCGGCATCGACCTCCCGCGTGTCTCGCAGGACCAGTCCCTGGCCGGTACCCAGGTCGGCACGTCCAACCTGCAGGTCGGCGACATCCTGTACTGGGGCGGCGCCGGCTCCGCGTACCACACGGGTGTCTACATCGGTAACGGCCAGTACCTGGACGCCGCCAACCCCAGCAAGGGCGTTGTCATCCAGGACCTCTCCGGTTACCCGGCGAGCGGCGCCGTGCGCGTCCTCTGACGTCCCCTCAGTGCCTGGAAGGGCCGTCGCTCCCTCGGGGGGAGCGGCGGCCCTTCGCCGTTCCGGCACGCTGTGCCGGCGGCTCCTGGCACCGCCGCGCCGGCCGCCGAGGCGCCTGAACCGGGCGGACCGTGCCGTACGTGGTTAGCATCCGAGAGGGGCAGCCCACGGATGGCACGGAGGCCGTCATGCACCACACACCCGCATCCCGCCTGTCGACGAACCGTTCCCGGCTGGGCCACAAGGTGCGGTACGCACTGCGGCACCCCCGTCGCGTACTGCCCTATCTGCGGCGCGCGGGACGGGACGGCTGGCTGCGGCTGCGCCACCGCGGCGGGCACGTCGCCTACTACCGGGCGGTGATGGCGTCGGACACCGCGAAGAGTCCGGAGGCCGCGGTGGGCGGCGGGCCGTCGCACGACCGCTGGCTCGCCATCGGCCGGATGCAGTTCGACTATCTGCAGGAGCACGGGCTGCGGCCGCAGGACCGGATGCTGGAGATCGGCTGCGGCAACCTTCGGGCCGGGTGGCGGTTCATCGACCATCTGGAGCCCGGCCACTACTACGGGATCGACATCTCGCCGGACATCCTCGTCGAGGCCAAGAAGACCCTCGTCCGCTACGGCCTCCAGCACAAGCTGCCGTATCTGACCCCCGTGGAGAACCTGACGCTGGACTTCCTGCCCGACGCGTCGTTCACGGTCGTGCACGCGCACAGCGTCTTCTCGCACTCGCCGCTGGAGGTCATCGACGAGTGCCTCGCAAACGTCGGACGGGTGCTGGCGCCCGGCGGCTTCTTCGATTTCACCTACGACCGCACGGAGACGCGTGAGCACCAGGTACTGGGCGAGGACTTCTACTACCGCACGGAAACGCTGACCCGGCTGGCCGCGAAGCACGGTCTCGTGGCCCGCTTCATGGACGACTGGGAGCTGCTGCCGCACGGGCAGTCGAAACTCCGCGTCACCCACGCCGTCTGATCCGCGCGGGGCCGGCCGGGCATCGGCCGGCCGTCAGGGGCGCGGATGACCGTCGTGCAGGATCCGCTGGAACAGGCTGTGATCGCGCCACTCGCCGTCGATGTGCAGGTAGCGCGGCGCCATACCGATGGGCTCGAAGCCGCACCGTTGGAGCACCCGCTGCGAGCGGACGTTGTCGGTCAGCGTGCTGGCCTCGATGCGGTGCAGGCCCAGATGCTCCCCGGCCAAGCCGCACACCTGCCGTACGGCCGCGGTGGCCAAGCCACGGCCCTGGTGGTCGGCGGCCGTCCAGTAGCCCAGGTAGGCGCTGCAGAACGGGCCCAGGACGATGCCGCTGAGCGTCATCGTTCCCACGACCCGGCCGTCGGCGGCCTCGAGCAGCCAGGGCACCTGACGGCCGCCCTCGTACTCACGCAGCCGTTCGCCGAGGCGGTGGGCCTGGCCTTCGGCGGTGAAGAAGTCGTCGGGGCGGCGGGGCTCCCAGGGAGCGAGATGCTCCCGGTTCGCCACGTATGCCGCGCACAGCGCCTCGGCGTCGCCGGGTGACACGAGGCGCAGCACCACACCGCCCGGGAGCCCGGCGGTGATCCGGTCGGGCTTCATGCCTTCGGTGCCACCTTCGAGAGGCCGTTGATGATGCGGTCCATCGCGTCGCCGCCCGACGGGTCGGTCAGGTTGGCCAGCATCTTGAGCGTGAACTTCATCAGCATCGGGTGGGTCAGACCGCGCTGCGTCGCGATCTTCATGACCTTCGGGTTGCCGATCAGCTTCACGAACGCTCGGCCCAGTGTGTAGTAGCCGCCGTAGGTGTCCTTGAGGACCTTCGGGTAGCGGTGCAGGGCCAGTTCGCGCTGGGCGGGGGTCTGGCGGGCGTGCGCCTGGACGATGACGTCGGCGGCGATCTGGCCGGACTCCATGGCGTAGGCGATGCCCTCGCCGTTGAACGGGTTGACCAGGCCGCCCGCGTCGCCGACGAGCAGCAGGCCCTTGGTGTAGTGCGGCTGGCGGTTGAACGCCATGGGCAGCGCCGCCCCGCGGATCGGGCCGGTCATGTTCTCGTCGGTGTAGCCCCAGTCCTCGGGCATCGACGCGCACCAGGCCTTGAGGACCTCGCGCCAGTCCAGCTCCTTGAAGGAGGCGGAGGTGTTGAGGACGCCGAGGCCGACGTTGGACGTGCCGTCGCCCATGCCGAAGATCCAGCCGTAGCCGGGCAGCAACCGGTCCTCGCCCGGACCGCGCCGGTCCCACAGCTCCAGCCACGACTCCAGGTAGTCGTCGTCGTGGCGGGGGGAGGTGAAGTACGTACGGACCGCGACGCCCATGGGGCGGTCCTCGCGCCGGTGCAGACCCATGGCGAGGGAGATACGGGAGGAGTTGCCGTCCGCGGCGACGACGAGCGGGGCGTGGAAGGTGACCGGGGTCTTCTCCTCGCCGAGCTTGGCGTGCACGCCGGTGATCCGGCCGGTGCGGTCGTCGATGACGGGCGCGCCGACGTTGCACCGCTCGTACAGCCGGGCGCCCGCCTTCTGCGCCTGCCGCGCCAACTGCTCGTCGAAGTCGTCGCGCTTGCGCACGAGGCCGTAGTCGGGGAACGAGGCGAGATCCGGCCAGTCGAGCTGGAGCCGCACACCGCCGCCGATGATCCGCAGGCCCTTGTTGCGCAGCCAGCCGGCCTCCTCCGAGATGTCGATCCCCATGGAGACCAGCTGCTTGGTGGCGCGCGGGGTCAGACCGTCGCCGCAGACCTTCTCGCGCGGGAAAGCGGTCTTCTCCAACAGCAGTACGTCCAGGCCGGCCTTGGCCAGGTAGTACGCGGTGGTGGAGCCGGCCGGGCCTGCCCCGACGACGATCACATCGGCAGTGTGCTCGGTGAGGGCTTCGGTCACGGCGGCTTCTCCCGAAGATTCGATTCGATGTTGCGCTGCGATATCGCGTACCGAACGGCACAGGACGCGTTCAGTCTATGGTGACGTACCGATCAACCGACCGAAGGGCTCCGTCCATGAGCAGCAGGCCGCTTCCCGTGATACAGCTGCGCGTCCCCACCGACGAGGACGCCCTGGCCTGGCACCGGGTCTTCGACGACCCGGAGGTCATGGAGTTCCACGGCGGCAGGCCGGCCGAGCTGTCGGTGTACGAGGAGCTCACCGCGCGGCAGCGCAAGCACGACGCCGAGCACGGATTCTGCCTCTGGACGATGCTCGACGAGGACGGCGAGGTCATCGGCTTCACCGGCGCCCAGCCCTGGCCGCACGAGACGTTCGGACCCGTGGGCGAGATCGAGATCGGCTGGCGGCTGGCCCGGTCCGCGTGGGGCAGGGGCTACGCGACGGCCGCCGCCCGCACCACGCTGGAGCGGGTACGGACGGCGGGTGTCGAGCGGGTGGTGGCGATGGTGAACTCGCGCAACGAGCGCTCCATCGCCGTGACTCGGCGGCTCGGCATGGAGCACGCCCAGACCTTCGTCACCGCCTCCCAGCAGGAGGCGTACTGCTTCCGTCTCGAGCTGGGCGCGATCAGCCTGCCTTGAACGTGCTGAGGGCGGTGGAGAACACCTGGTCCTTCGCCGCGTCCCAGTTGTCGGCGCGGCCGGCGGCGAGAATCGCGTACTCGGTGCCGTCGGCCGCGACGAAGGCCTGGTCGATGATGTGGCGCCTGCTGTCGCTCTCGTCGGGCTCGGGAATGTGGGTGAACTCCCAGATCGCCCCCGGCCGTCCCTGGTAGGTGTTCTCCTCCATCCGCACCCGCCGGTAGTCGCTCCTGGAGTTCGCGAGGTGCTTCTTCTCCAGGCCGACGAAGTTCTCGTACGCGCTCGTCGGGGTGTTCTCGACGATCCCGATCTGGAGGTACTCACCTCCGGTCGGGGCCTCGTAGAAGACCTGGCTGCCGGCCTGCCGGCGCGACCAGCCCTCCATCACCGCGACCGTGAAACCGGCCGGGTCCTGCCGGAGCGCGAAACCGGCCGGGAGTGCGGTGCTGCCGCCCCCGGGGCCGGCCGACGGGCCTGCCGCGCCCTCGGACGGGCCCGGGGTGGAGGCGGGCGGCGGGGTGGGCGAGGGCGACGAGGACGCCTTCGCGTCGGCTTCCGCGGACCCGCCGGGCGTCTCGACGACCTCGAGCGAAGGGGATGCCTGCTCCTCGTTCCTGTCCTTGAGCACCAGCACACCGGCCGTCGCGCCGCCGCCGACGACAAACGCGACGGTGAGGGTGACGGCCCACACGACGGCGCGGCGCCTGCCGCTCCCGTCGGGGGCGGGGGCGTGGGCGGCGGACTCGTTGTACGGGCCGGCAGCCGGCTGCGGCTGCGGCTGCGGCTGCGGCTGCGGAACGTACGGTCCGGGGGCGTAGGGCGCGGCAGCGCCGTCGACGGCGGTGGGCGCGGGTTGGGCCGGGATGCCTTCCGGCGTGGGGGCGGGCCCGGGCGAGCCCGGACCTGCGGGCATGCCCGAGTCTGCGGGCGAGCCCGGACCTGCGGGTGAGCCGGCCTCGGCAGGCGCGACCGGGGCTGTGGGCACGTACGGGTGGGAGCCGGCGCTGCCGGTCGGCGGCAGCCCGGCGGCCGGCCACCCAGGCGGAGGCGGAGGCGGAGTGAACGCCGCGACGCCGGGCGCGGCCGGGGCGGCGCCCACCAGGCGCAGCAGCAGCGGCCCGAGCAGCACCGCGCCGCCCAGCCACAGCAGACCGAACAGCAGCATGTCCGGGACGCTCGGGGTGACGGCTGTCGTGCCCCTGCCCGCGAAGTAACCGAAGCCACCCGCCAGTTCGAAGGAGACCCCGCTCAACCCGGTGAAGAGCAGGACGAGTCCCAGCGCGAAGGCGCCCGTCAGCGCCTGCTCGCGGCGGTCGGCGGAGCGGCGCGCGGCCCACAGGCCGAAGGCCAGCGCACACACGACACCCAGCGCCAGGACACCGGTCACCGCGCCGCCGCCCCACTCGTCGGAGATCTCGCCGAGCCCGACGGTGCCGCCCTCAGCGCTGGAACCGAGCGAGCCGGCGCTGCCCCGGAAGTCGTACTCCACCGGTGCGCCCCAACTCAGGCCGAGCACGGCGAATCCGATGTTGGGCAGGATCGGAAGCGCGATCAGCAGCGCCGTGCCGTCGACCTCGTCGGTGTTGGCGTACACGACGAAGCCGACGAGGGAGCAGAGGGCGACCACCACGCACAGTGCGCGGACCGCCGTGCCCAGGGCACGGACCGCCGACAGGGCGGCGGGGTGCTGCGCCAGGCGTCCCGCAAGGGCGTCGCGCTGGAGCACCCCGGCGCTGACCGCCAGCGAGAGTGCCAGGGCTCCGAGCGCGGCGAGCACGGGCGAGGAGGAGACCTCCACACCCAGGATCTCGGGCTGCGCGAACAGACCGAGAACCAGCACCACGCCCGTCACCAGCAGGGAGACGCGTACGGCTGCTTCCAGACCCTCGCCACGGGCACGCAGCATCCGCGACCCCAGCCAGAGCGCCGCGATCCACAGCGCGGTCACCGTCAGCGGTACGAGCGAGAGCGATGCCGCTCCCTGCGCGAAGTCCTCCATACCGGAGCCGAAGCCGGAGCCGTAATCAGAGCCGTAGTCGGAGCCGTAACCGGAGTCGGAGCCGTAACCGGAGTCGAAGTCCGAGCCGCCGGGGCCGAACTGCGAGGGCCCCGCCGCCGACAGTTCGAAGCCGCCGCCGAAGCCCTGCATCAGCAGGGCGAGCGCGATGCGCAGCCGGTCGCTCCAGCCGACGACGACCTCGTCACCCTGCCCGTACGAGGGGACGGCCAGCGCCGTCGCCAGCACGAGCAGCAATCCGGCGGGCCAGACCGCGGCCTTGGCGGACGACAGCCAGTCGCCGCGGAAGACGCGGCCGAGGAAGGCCCCGACGGGCGAGGGCTGCGCGGGGCCCGGCCCGTAGGCCGGCGGGGGTGGCATCGCAGGAGCAGGAGGAGGCGGTGGAGCCGTCGGCGACGCTGCCGGCACCGCCGCAGGAGGCGGCGGAGCCTGCGCCGGTGGCGCTCCCGGCCCTTCCGGCTGCCGCTCCTTCCCGCATTTCATGCAGAAGCACGCCTCATCCGGGGATGGGGTGCCGCAGTGCTGGCAGTACGACGCCATGGGGAGACTCCGAAACGGCAGGCGGGGACAACAGGTGAGATTGTCGTAGACAACTGACACATCTTCCCCACCGGCCGGTTCCCGTCAACTCGCCCTGTCCGCCCGGAAAGTGACGCTGCGATCAGAACACGGAGAGGCCCGTCAGCGTCGTGAAGCGGTCCAGCGCCGCCACGCCCGCCACCGAGTTGCCGCGCGCGTCCAGCCCGGGACTCCATACGCACAGCGTGCAGCGCCCCGGCACAACCGCCACGATCCCGCCGCCGACCCCGCTCTTGCCGGGCAGTCCGACCCGGTAGGCGAAGTCCCCGGCCGCGTCGTAGGTGCCGCAGGTGAGCATCACGGCGTTGATCTGCTTGGCCTCGCTGCGGGTCAGCAGCCGGGAGCCGTCGGCGCGCAGCCCGTGCCGGGCCAGGAAGCGGGCGGCCAGCGTGAGATCGGCGCAGCTCATCTCGATCGAGCACTGCCAGAAGTAGTGGTCGAGCAGCGTCGGCACGGGGTTGCCGATGTTGCCGTACGAGGCCATGAAATAGGCGAGGGCGGCGTTGCGGTCACCGTGCGCGGACTCCGATTCGGCGACCTCCGCATCGAAGGCCAGCTCCGGGTTGCCGCTCTCCTGGCGCAGGAATTCCAGCAGTTCACTGCTTGCGTCGCCGGTCAGGGTCTGGAGCCGGTCGGTGACGACGAGCGCGCCCGCGTTGATGAAGGGATTGCGCGGGATCCCGTTCTCGTACTCCAGTTGCACCAGCGAGTTGAACGGGTTGCCGGAGGGTTCGCGGCCGACGCGTTGCCACACGCTGTCGTCGTCGGCGGCCAGCACGAGCGCGAGGGTGAAGACCTTGGTGATCGACTGTACGGAGAAGGGGTGTTGCCAATCCCCCACTCCGTACACCGTGCCGCCGACGTCGGCGACGGCCATGCCGAAACGCCCCGGGTCGACACCGGCGAGGGCCGGGATGTATGCGGCGGGGGTGCCGCTGCCGACCAGCGGGGCGACGTCGTCGGCGATCTGCTCGAGGACCGCCTGGTAGTCGACGGCGATCCCTGCGTGCTCCACGTCGGGCTGCCTACCGCGGCTTGGTACCGCGGTGCAGCGCCACGATGCCGCCCGTCAGGTTGCGCCAGGCGACCTTGGACCAGCCGGCCTGCTGGAGCCGGCCCGCCAGCGCCGGCTGGTCGGGCCAGCCCTGGATCGACTCGGCGAGGTAGACGTACGCGTCGGGGTTGGAGGAGACGGCGCGGGCCACCGGCGGCAGCGCACGCATCAGGTACTCCTCGTACACGGTCCGGAACGGCGCCCAGGTGGGGTGCGAGAACTCGCAGATCACCACGCGGCCGCCGGGCTTGGTCACCCGGTACAGCTCGCGCAGCCCCGCGTCCGTGTCCTGCACGTTGCGCAGGCCGAAGGAGATCGTCACGGCGTCGAAGACGTCGTCGGCGAAGGGCAGCTTCGTCGCGTCGCCCGCGGTCAGCGGCAGCCAGGGGTTGCGCTTCTTGCCCTCGCGCAGCATGCCGAGCGAGAAGTCGCAGGGCACGACGTACGCGCCGGTGGCGGTGAACGGCAGCGAGGAGGTGCCGGTGCCCGCGGCGAGGTCCAGGACCTTCTCCGCCGGGCGGGCGTCCACCGCCTTCGCGACCTCCTTGCGCCACAGCCGGGCCTGGCCGAGCGAGATCACGTCGTTGGTGAGGTCGTACTTCGCCGCCACGTCGTCGAACATCGAGGCGACTTCGTGCGGCTGCTTTTCCAGGGAGGCTCGGGTCACGCAGCCCATTCAAGCAGCATCACCCGGCAAAGCCCGGCGTGCCCTTGCGGAGCGCGGCCGTGCCTCTTCGGTCAGCGGGCGCGGTGGACCAGACGGCCGCCGAGGACGGTGGCCACACAGGTCGAGGCCCCGCGCCGCACCAGCTCGGCCCGGTCCGCCACGTCGAACACGGCGAACCGGGCGGGACCGCCCGTCGCCGGCCCCGGCAGCAGGACGAGCGGCACCGGCGAGAAGGACGGCGGCCCCGGCAGGACCGCCGGGCGCCGGCCGACGGCGAGCCCGGCCCGGCGCACGGCGTCCAGGGCGGGCCGGCCGCGCAGCTCGCCGGCGATGGCGACCGTTCCGTGCGCCAGCAGCCGCTGGACACCGCGGCGCGCGCTGGCGCCCCGCCGTGCGCTGTCGGCGCGGAAGATGGCCTGCGCGCGCTCCCCGGTGATCGGCTCGGTGCCGAACTCGTCGGCCTCGCGCGGGTCCGGGTGGTAGGTGCCTTCGAGCAGCTCGGGCCCGTAGGGGTTGAGCAGCCCGGGAGTGAGGATGCCGGGCCACCGCCGCACCCGCGCCCGCGGGTGCGCGGCGGACAGTTCCTCGTACGGGCCGACGGCGGCGATGTGCGCGCCGTCGACCAGAACGGCGAGTTCGGGCGAGGCCTCGGCGACGTGGATCGTCAGCACGGTCGCGTCAGGTGGTGGGGAGCAGCTTCAGCTCGGGGTGGGCCGTTCCGCCCTCGATCGCGGTGGACGAGAGGTGTGAGACGACGCGTTCGTCGACCGGGTCGTTCGCCGGGTCGTCGTGCACGACGATGTGCTCGTACGTCGTCGTGCGCTGGGCGGGGACGCGGCCCGACTTACGGATCAGGTCGATGATCTCCTGGCGGTTGGAGCGGTGCTTGGCGCCGGCCGAGGAGACGACGTTCTCCTCGAGCATGATCGAACCGAGGTCGTCCGCGCCGTAGTGCAGCGACACCTGGCCGATCTCCTTGCCCGTGGTCAGCCACGAGCCCTGGATGTGGGCGACGTTGTCGAAGAAGAGCCGGGCGATCGCGATCATCCGGAGGTACTCGAAGATCGTGGCCTGGGTACGGCCCTTGAGGTGGTTGTTCTCCGGCTGGTACGTGTACGGGATGAAGGCCCGGAATCCTCCGGTCCGATCCTGTACGTCACGGATCATCCGCATGTGCTCGATGCGCTCGGCGTTGGTCTCGCCGGTGCCCATCAGCATGGTGGAGGTGGACTCCACGCCCAGGCCGTGCGCGATCGCCATGATCTCCAGCCAGCGCTCGCCGGATTCCTTGAGCGGCGCGATCGCCTTACGCGGCCGCTCGGGCAGCAGCTCCGCGCCGGCACCCGCGAAGGAGTCGAGACCGGCGGCGTGGATGCGCGAGATCGCCTCCTCGACGGACACCTTGGAGATCCGGGCCATGTGCTCCACCTCGGACGCGCCGAGCGAGTGGATCACGAGCTGCGGGAACGCCTTCTTGATGGCGGCGAAGTGCTCCTCGTAGTACTCGACGCCGTAGTCCGGGTGGTGGCCACCCTGGAACATGATCTGCGTGCCGCCGAGCTCGACGGTCTCCGCGCAGCGGCGCAGGATGTCGTCGAGGTCGCGGGTCCAGCCCTTCGCCGTGTCCTTCGGAGCCGCGTAGAAGGCGCAGAACTTGCACGCGGTGACACACACGTTGGTGTAGTTGATGTTGCGCTCGATGATGTACGTCGCGATGTGCTCCGTACCGGCGTAACGGCGCTTGCGCGCGGCGTCGGCCGCCTCGCCCAGGGCGTGCAGAGGAGCGGAGCGGTAGAGCTCGAGCGCCTCCTCCGGGGTGATCCGCCCGCCTTCGGCGGCACGGTCCAGGACGGGCTGAAGATCGGCCTTCTCGGTCACCGGGCGTCACCCTTCGGCGGTTTTTCTGTGGAGCTGCGGACCGATCCAGGCTACGCCACGCCTGTGGGCAGCCCGTGGGCACCCGCGTCCTCGCGACCGGCCGTGCCCAGCCGTCAGCCGGTCTTCTTCGTCAGCTTCGCCGTCGGGTTGCCCGCCGCGTCCTCGTTCGACTCGTAGAGCAGCGAGCCGTCCTCGGCGAGCGTGAAGACCAACTCGGCCTCGCCCGAGGTGCACTTGCCCTGTGAACCCGGCCGTTCGGGATCGGTGCGTTCGTCGACGCGCAGTTTCCGTGCCGTGCTGCCCGCGGCGAGCCTGCCGACACCGTGGCATTCGACGGACACGCTCAGCACGGAGATCGAGGTGGTCGTGCGGACGACGTCCTCGCCCCTCCTTCCCTTGGTGAACGTGACCGTGAGAGTGCCGTGCGGCAGCCCGGTCCGTTCGACCGCCGGGCCCGACCAGGTGCCGATGAACGCCGCGGGCACCTCGTCCACCTGCCCGGACGGTGACGCGCTCGGCGACTTCGACGCCGTCGCGGCGGGAGGCTGCTCACCCATGTCGCCCTTGTCCGAGTCGGAGCCGTCGCCGCGCCACAGGCCGGTCAGGAAACCGCCGCCGAGGGTGACGGCGGCGAGCGCGCCCGCCACGGTCAGCGCCACGGTGCAGCTGATCCGCCGACCGGGCCTGCCGCCGCCCGCGGAGAGCGAGATGCCGTTCCCGGGCGTCTGCGACGGCGTGCCGGTCGGCTCACCTTTCGGGGGCGCCCACTGGGCCGGTGCCTCCCCGGGCGTCCCCGGTTCGACCGGCGGTCCGAAGCCGCCGACGGCCGGGCTGCTGAAAGCGACGGGACCGGACGCACCGGGATCGCCGCCCGCGGCCCCCGCAGAGCCGGGACCGGAACCGGGGCCGGCAGCAAGGGGCTCGGGGTCGGCCGGCGAGGACTCCAGGTGCAGCAGTTCCACGGCCGCTCGGCTGATCTGCTCGACCAGGGGCCCCGGCAGCCAGCCAACCCCCTGTCCCGTACCGGCGGCCAGCCGCTCCGCGACCTCGCCGGGGCCCGGCCGTCCGGCCGGGTCCTTGGCCAGGCAGCCGGCCACCAGATCCCGCAGTTCACCGTCCAGCGCGCCGAGTTCGGGCTCCTCGTGCACCACCTTGTACAGCAGGGCGGCCGAGGAGTCACCGGAGAACGGGGCCGTGCCGGTCGCCGCGTACGCGAGGACCGCGCCCAGCGAGAAGATGTCGGCCGCGCCGGTGACGCCCTTGCCGAGGATCTGTTCGGGCGACATGTAACCGGGCGATCCGACGGACACCCCGGTGGACGTCAACGACGCAGTGCCGTCGGTGGCACGGGCGATCCCGAAGTCGATGAGCCGCGGGCCTTCCAGCGTCAGGAGCACGTTGGACGGCTTCACGTCCCGGTGCACGAGCCCCAGCGCATGGACCGCGGTGAGCGCCCGCGCGAGCCCGCGGCCGAGCACCCGTACGGCGTGCGCGGACAACGGCCCGTGCTCCGCGACCGCCTGGGAGAGCGGGGGTCCCGCGACGTAGCCGGTCGCCACCCACGGCACCGGCGCGTCGGGGCCGGCGTCCAGGACCGGCGCGGTCCACTCCCCGCCGACCCGTCGTGCCGCGTCCACCTCGCGGCGGAACCGGGCCCTGAACTCGTCGTCGAGCGCGAAGTGCGGGTGGACGATCTTGACCGCGACCGTCCGCCCGCCGGTGCTGCGGCCCAGATAGACGCGCCCCATCCCGCCCGACCCGAGCCTGCCCAGCAGCCGGTACGCGCCGATGCCGCGTGGCTCGTCCGGATCCAGCGGCTGCATCTGCACTCCCCCGTTCGGCGTTCTGCGCCAGTCCGTCCCTCAGGGTAGGGGTTGATGACCGGGGCCGGTCAGGCGCCGAGGAGCTCGACCTTCACATCCGCGGGGAAGCCGGTCGTCGGTCCGGTCCTGCGGGCGAACTCCCGTACGCCCGACAGCTGGTCGGGCCCGAAGCGGAAGTCGAGCGTCGTGAAGTACCGCTCCAGGAGCTCCGCGTCGAACGCCTCCCAGCGGGCCGCCTGCTCCGCGACCTTGCCGACCTCTTCCAGGGACACGTCCCGCGAGGCGAGGAAGGCCTCGTGCACCTTGCGCACCACGGCGGGCTCACGGGCCAGGTAGTCCTTGCGCGCCGCCCAGACGGCGAAGACGAACGGCAGCCCGGTCCACTCCTTCCACATCCGGCCGAGGTCGTGGACCTGCAGCCCGAGGCGGGGAGCATCGTGCAGCGACGCCCGCAGCGCGGCATCGCCGATGAGGACGGCCGCTTCGGCCTCCTGCATCATGACTCCGAGGTCCGGCGGGCACGTGTAGTAGTCGGGGGCGACCTTGTACTGCTCGGCCAGCAGCAGCTGGGCGAGGCGCACCGAGGTGCGGGAGGTCGAGCCGAGCGCCACCCGGGCCCGGTCGAGCTGGTCCAGCGGCAGCTTCGACACGATCACGCAGGACATCACCGGGCCGTCGCAGCCGACGGCCAGGTCGGGGAAGGCGACGAGATCGTCGGCGTTGCGCAGGAATTCCACGAGCGTGACGGGCGCGATGTCGAGCTCGCCGCGCACCAGCCGCTCGCTGAGCTTTTCCGGCGTGTCCTTTGTCAGTTCGAGATCGAGGAGAGTGCCGGTCCTCGCAAGGCCCCAGTAAAGGGGGAGACAGTTGAGGAACTGGATGTGTCCGACGCGCGGCCGGCTGCGACGGAGGTCGGTTGCTGTGCTTTCTCCAAGGCTGTCCACATCGTGAGGCTAGACCTGCCCGCCGGAACCTTCCCCGCCGGGGGACGGGAATCCCCGGAGTCCCCCGCCCGAGCTGGGCTTCGTCAGCCGAAGGGGTGCCGTCAAACGTCCGGGTGACGTGATCTTTCCCTCTACCGCTGCGCAGACGCTGCGTGCTAGGCTCGTCGCAAGTTGCAGTTTGGTTTCCCTTGCAGTACAGAGCCTGCGGAGCATGTAACCCGCAGGCTTTTGTAGTTTTCAGACTTCTTGCAGGTTCTGGAGCAGGGCAACCCTTTGGCCCATAGGAGGGCTTATGGCTACCGGAACCGTCAAGTGGTTCAACGCTGAAAAGGGCTTCGGCTTCATCGCCCAGGACGGCGGCGGCCCGGATGTCTTCGTCCACTACTCCGCGATCAACGCGTCCGGGTTCCGCTCCCTCGAGGAGAACCAGGTCGTGAACTTCGACGTCACCCAGGGTCCGAAGGGCCCGCAGGCGGAGAACGTCACCCCGGCCTAGTCAGCCGAGGGTCGGCGATCGCGCACGACTCAGCAGTACCCAAGGAGCCCCGACAACCCGGAGCTGGCGCGCGCCGCCGAACT
>NZ_JBEXRZ010000119.1:0-21200 GCF_040613325.1 Streptomyces sp. NPDC006283
AGATCGAGCAGATCGTCGAGTGCTGAGCTCATGAGGTGACGGTACTCAGAGGACTTACAGGCCCATGTCCTTCGCGATGATCATCTTCATGACCTCGCTGGTGCCGCCGTAGATGCGGTTGACGCGGTTGTCCGCGTACAGGCGGGCGATCGGGTACTCGTTCATGAAGCCGTAACCGCCGTGCAGCTGGAGGCACCGGTCGATGACGCGGTGCGCGACCTCGGTGCAGAACAGCTTCGCCGACGCGGCCTCCGCAGCCGTGAGCTCGCCCGCGTCCAGCGCTTCCGTGGCGCGGTCGGCGACGGCCTCGGCGGCGTCCACCTCGGCCTTGCAGGCGGCCAGTTCGAACTTGGTGTTCTGGAACGACGCGACCGTCTTGCCGAAGACCGTACGGTCCTGCACGTACTCCTGGGCGAACCGGACGGCGGCCTTGGCCTGCGCGTAGGCGCCGAACGCGATGCCCCAGCGCTCGGACGGCAGGTTCTGGCCGAGGTAGTAGAAGCCCTTGTTCTCCTCGCCCATCAGGTCCTCTACGGGGACCTTGACGTCGACGAACGCCAGCTCGGCGGTGTCGGAGGTCTTCAGGCCGAGCTTGTCCAGCTTGCGGCCGACCGAGTAACCCTCGGCCTTGGTGTCCACCGCGAAGAGGGAGATGCCGTGGCGGCGGTCCTCGGCGGTCGGCGCGGCGGTGCGGGCGCACACGATCACGCGGTCGGCGTGCACACCGCCGGTGATGAAGGTCTTGGCGCCGTTGAGGACGTAGTGCGTGCCGTCCTCGGAGAGCTTGGCCGTGGTCTTCATGCCGGCCAGGTCGGAGCCGGTGCCCGGCTCGGTCATCGCCAGCGCCCACATCTCCTCGCCGGAGACGAACTTCGGCAGGTAGCGCTTCTTCTGCTCGTCGCTGGCGAGCATCTTGATGTACGGCAGGGCGAGCAGCACGTGCACGCCGGAGCCGCCGAAGTTCACGCCCGCACGGGCGGTCTCCTCGTAGAGGACGGCCTCGAACTTGTGCGTGTCCATGCCGGCGCCGCCGAACTCCTCGGGCACGTTGATGCCGAAGATGCCCAGCTCACCGAGCTTGTAGTAGAAGTCGCGAGGCGCCTGGCCGGCCGCGAACCACTCGTCGTAGACGGGGACGACCTCGGCCTCGATGAAGGCCCGGATGGTGTCCCGGAACGCCTCGTGGTCCTCGTTGAAAACGGTACGGCGCACGGACGCCTCCTCGTGACTGTGTGGGTACGCTGCGATGTCTAAGCGCTTGCTCAGCCTAAGTTACCCGGCGGTTGTTGAAAGTGTCCATAGTGATGCTGGGCACGCCGGGACATGGCGACGTCCCCGTCGCCTGGACGGGGACGTCGTCTGAAGCCTTGCTGTGTGTGCCCTAGCAGTCGATTCCCTGCGAGCGCAGCCACTCGCACTGTGTCTCGCCGGACGTCTTGCCGCCGTCGTAGGCGCGCGGATCCCGGTACCCGGGGCCGACCGGCTCGTGATCCTCGAACACTCCGTCGCCGTCGATGTCCCCGCCGCGTGGGTCGATGACGCCGCTGGGATTACGGCAGTTCGGGCGATCGGCCGGGTCCGTGGTGCACACGCCCTTGTCGTCGTCGGCGGCCTTCTCCGTGGCCTTCTCCGCCGCCGCGTTCTGGGCCGTCGCCTGGGTCGCGAGAGCCGCCGCAAGTGAGGTGCCCCCGAGCTGCAAGGAGATGTGGGGGGAACGGGGAGGCGGTTGGGATGGGGCGGCCTGCGCCCCGCCGGCGAAGAGTGCCGGGAGCAGGAATGCCGTCAGTGCGGCAGTGGCGGTGAATATGCCGCTCCTGCGAGGAATTTCGCGCAAAGTGCCCATAGTCCGACCAATGCAAGATTGTCCGCTGGTGTGACGAACGTTACGGCGGCTCGGCCCGACTGGTCAAACGTCTCCTGGAAGATCCCGCTAGGCAACGAACGGGATACGGCGCGCGGAGCGGCGACCGCGGTGCGACACGATGATCCGCATGAAGTCCGCCGCGCGGCTGCCGCGCCCTCTGATGGCCGTGTCCGCCGCGGCGGCCGTCGCCCTCGTCGGCTGCGGCACGGAAACCGCCGGAGGCGGAGCCGACCGCGCCGAACTGGAGGAACGCGCGCGTGACGCCCAAGTGGCGATCGAGAACGTGTACGTCACCGAGGTGCCGGGGTTCGAGGTCGCCGAACAGTCCGTGGGCGTCCTCGGAGCCGACGGGTTCTCGGCGACGTACGTGAAACAGGGCGCCGGCGCGCAGATTCGCCTCGGCGTCGACCAGGGCACCATGGACGCGGCCAGCTGCCCGGGGATCCCGGTCGGGGTCGGCAGCGGCGGCCTGGGCGGCACCGTCAAGTGCGTGAAGGACGGCAAGAGCTGGTACCGCACGAGCGGCACGGAACACGAGTACGTGACCGAGGTGGACGGGCGTCTGGTGCGGCTCAACGCCGACACCACGACCGTCGAACGCGGCACCCTGCGCGAGGCCGCCGAGGCCGCGCACGCCGCGAGCGACGCGGAACTCGACGCCGTGCTGCCTCCCGCGCGCGAGGACGCCGGACAACCGGTCGAGCGCGGCGACCTGCCTCCTGCCGGCGACGGAGCACCGAACAACGAGGTCGGCGCGGGCGGTTGAGACGGCGGACAGGGCGCTGGCGGACCGGAGTGCTTCGGGTCCGCGATGCGCGCGGACCGGGTCCGCGGGTTGGGCATCGCCCGTGTCTGATCCACGGCGCGGAGGTGACCGCACGACCGGCGCCGGCCGGCTGCTCTCGGGGTCCACGCCGGAGGGCGAGCCCATACGTGCTCGGTGACGGGACCGGATGCGTGTCCCGTGCCGCCCACCGCGTCGAGAGTGTGCGGCTCGCCATGGCGGACGAACTCCTCGACCACGTCGACGACATGCTTGCCGACCGCCGGGCCACCCCCGAGCAGCTTCGCTGTGTGGTGGCACGCCTTGCCGAGGCCCTGCCGGGCGTGCATCGCCTCTCCGCGGCCGGGCCGCGCGGCTGACGGCGGCTCAGCCCCGCGGGGAAGGCGCCAACCCCGGCTGCTGGTCCTCGCCGTCGTAGGCGGACAGCGCCGCCTGGCGGTACTCGAGGAGGTCGCCGAGGTCCTCGGGGGTCAGGCGTTCGCGTGTCAGCTTCACGGTGGCCCGGCCCTCCAGGGCCGCCCATGCCTGGCGGGCGCGCTTGTTGGCGCGGCATCTGAAGTCGCTGCGGAGGAAGCCCGCCCCTGCGGCGAAGCCCGCGGAGGCCAGGGCGAGCAGCGCCGCCGGAATACGGGCGTCGGCCGTGGCCAGCCCCGCCGCACCGGCCGTGCCGGCGAGCAGGGCGGCCGGGAAGCCCAGGGCGATGTGGACCCTGGTCCAGAACTCGGCGCGGCGGTGGGCGAGTGCCCTCTGGCGCGTCGCCTCGTCTCTCAGCCGCTCGATCTCCGTGCGCAGGCGGCACGTGGACCCGTCCGGGTCCGCAAGCAGGGTTCCGTCAACGGGAGTGGCCATGCAGGAATTCCAACACGCCTGCCCCGTAAGGGAATTGGTGTGCGGCGACAGCCTTCGGGGCCGGGAGTCGTGGGTTTCCCACGGAACCGCGGACGTCCGAACAGTTCGTCACCCGTGCCGCAGCGCGAACCACAGCTCCATGCGGACGTCCGGGTCGTCCAGGTCCGCGTCCAGCAGAGTCGCGCAGCGGCCGATGCGCTGGCGGACCGTGTTGCGGTGGATCTCCATCGCCGCGGCCGTGCGGTCCCAGCTGCCGTGCAGCGACAGCCAGGTGCGCAGGGTCTCGGTGAGGGCGGGGGAGTCCGCGAGCGGGGCGAGGCGGAGCCGGGCCGCGTCGGGGGAGAAGGGGGCCGTGTCCCGGTGGCGGACCAGGTCCTTGTGGGTGGCCGCTGCCTTGCGTACGGCCCTGGCGGCCTGTGCGTCGGCCGCGGCCAGCTCCTGGGGGCCGGCGGGGGCGCTGACGCCGAGGGTCCAGCCGGGCTGTGCGGCCGCCTCGTGGCCGCCCGGCAGCAGGACCCGTACAAAGCCGTCCGCGTCCGGGTCGACGAGCGCGCTGCCGAGGGCCGCGCCGAGTGCGGCCGCGGCGAAGGCGGACCGGTCGTCGCCCCGCGCGTGGACGACGGTCCAGGGCCCCGGCCCCAGCAGCGGCGCGGTCTCCGCAGGGGTCGCGCCGAGGAGCAGCCGAACGAGCGCGGCGCTGCGGTCCGTCGCCTCGGCGCCCTGGTGCGGGGCGGTGAGCAGGGACAGGAGCACGACGGCGACCCCGGCGACGGTGTGGTCCCCGGCCTCCCGGCCGGGCGTGGCCAGCCCCAGCACGAGGCCCTGGTTGCCGCCGAGGGCGTACGCGGAGAGATGGCCTGCCGCCGTCAGGTCCGTCGCCGACGCGGGAGACGGCCGGAGCGCACCGTCGGGGTCCGGGTTCACCACCCGTGCCAGCCGTGTCACCCCCGCCATCGCCGCGTCGGACGGTTCGCGTCCCGCCGCGGACAGCGGGACCCCGTCCTGGCCGAGCAGTACCGCCCAGCCGTCCAGCCGTACGGCCAGCTGATGCAGCACGGCCGGGACCGGATCGGGGCGGGCCGCCGCCGCGGCCAGGCCCTGCTGGGCCCGGGTGACCCGGCGCAGCTCCCGGTGGCGGGCCTCCGCCATCAGCCGCCACACGGCCCGCGCGATCGCGGTGAACGTCGTGCGCGGCGGTACTTCCAGGAGCGCCAGCCCGCGCCGCTCGCACGCCTCGACCAGTTCGTCGGGCACGGTGTCGTACACCGGCGTCACCCCGAAGCCGAGCGCGACCGCCCCGGCCTCGACGATGCGCGACACATAACGGTCCGGGTCCTTCAGAAGCACACCCGCGCTGAGCAGCAGCTCGCCGCCGAGCAGGTACGGATACGGGTCCGCCATCTCCGAGGTGTGGACCATGTGGACGGCCGTGCCGAGGTCCGCGGGCGGGCCCGCGAGCTGGCGCAGCCCCAGCTCCTCGTCGGCGAGCAGGGCCGCCAGCGGGACGGGTGTGGTGGGGGGTGCCGTTGCGGGCTCCGGCATGGACGGTCCATCCATCGGCGATGAGAAGAATGGATAAAACGTACACTTCAAGGACGCATTCCAGCCACCTACCGTCGTTTCTCACAAGCGCGCACCCACGACCGTTCCGGGGGACGAAACGGAAGGAAGCCGATGGCTGTCGACTACGCAGTGATCGTCGTTTATCTGGCCGGCATGCTCGGCATGGGCTGGTGGGGCATGCGCCGCGCCAAGTCCAAGAGTGAGTTCCTCGTGGCGGGCCGCCGCCTCGGCCCCTGGATGTACTCCGGCACCATGGCCGCGATCGTCCTCGGCGGCGCGTCGACCATCGGCGGTGTCGGCCTCGGCTACAAGTACGGGCTGTCGGGCGCCTGGATGGTCTTCACCATCGGCCTCGGGCTGCTCGCCCTTTCGGTCTTCTTCTCCGCGCGCATCGCCCGCCTGAAGGTCTACACCGTCTCCGAGATGCTCGACCTGCGCTACGGCGGCAAGGCGGGCGTCATCTCGGGCGTCGTGATGTGGGCGTACACGCTGATGCTCGCGGTCACCTCGACCATCGCGTATGCCACGATCTTCGACGTCCTCTTCGACCTCAACCGCACCGTCTCGATCATCCTCGGCGGTGCGATCGTCGTGGCCTACTCGACCCTCGGCGGCATGTGGTCGATCACCCTCACCGACATGGTGCAGTTCGTCGTCAAGACGATCGGCGTGCTGCTGCTCCTGCTGCCGATCGCGGTCGTCAAGGCAGGCGGCTTCAGCGAGATGAAGGCCGCGCTGCCCACCGAGTACTTCACCCCGCTCGGCATCGGCGGCGAGACGATCTTCACGTACGTCCTGATCTACACCTTCGGCATGCTGATCGGGCAGGACATCTGGCAGCGGGTGTTCACCGCCCGCAGCGACAAGGTCGCGCGCTACGGCGGAACGGTCGCCGGCACGTACTGCCTGGTCTACGCCCTCGCCGGCGCGGTCATCGGCACGGCGGCCAAGGTCCTCTACCCGAACCTCGCCAACGCCGACGACGCCTTCGCCACCATCGTCAAGGACGAACTCCCCATGGGTGTGCGGGGCCTGGTGCTGGCCGCCGCCCTCGCGGCCGTCATGTCCACCTCCTCCGGCGCGCTGATCGCCTGCGCCACCGTCGCCAACAACGACATCTGGTCCCGGCTGCGCGGGCTGGCCCACAAGGGCGGCGAGCACGACGAGGTCAAGGGCAACCGCGCGTTCATCCTGATCATGGGCATCGGGGTCATCTGCATCGCCATCGCGCTCAACAACGTCGTCGAGGCCCTGACCGTCGCGTACAACCTGCTCGTCGGCGGCCTGCTCGTCCCGATCCTCGGCGGTCTGCTGTGGAAGCGCGGCACCGTGTACGGCGCGCTGTCGTCGGTCGTCGTCGGCGGCTGCTCGGTCGTCGGCCTCATGGCCGCGTACGGGATCCTCGCCAACGAGCCCGTCTACTACGGCCTGCTCGCCTCGCTCGCGGCCTATGTGATCGTCAGCCTGGCCACCCCGCCGACCGACCCGGCCGTCCTCGCCAACTGGCGCGAGCGGCTCGCGGGCCGGGGCGGTGACGAGGAAGCGCAGCCCGAGCCCCCGGCGGCCGAGCCGGCGGCCGCACACAGCTAAAGTCGTACAACCGCACTGAAGCGCAATGAAGCGCCACGAAGCGTAGGAAAGAAGGCAATTCACATGAGCAGCAACGAGCAGCCGCGCGGCCCCGTCGACTCCTCCCGCATCCCGCGGTACGCCGGGCCCGCGACGTTCGCCCGGCTGCCCAGGCTCGACGAGGTCGGCACCGCCGACGTCGCCGTGGTCGGTGTTCCCTTCGACACCGGGGTCTCCTACCGCCCCGGTGCGCGCTTCGGCGGCAACGCCATCCGCGAGGCGTCGAGGCTCCTGCGCCCGTACAACCCGGCGCAGGACGCCTCGCCCTTCGCTCTCGCCCAGGTCGCCGACGCCGGCGACATCGCGGCCAACCCCTTCAACATCAACGAGGCCGTCGACACCATCGAGGCCGCCGCGGACGACCTCCTCGGCACCGGCGCCCGCATGATGACGCTCGGCGGCGACCACACCATCGCCCTGCCGCTGCTGCGCTCCGTCGCCAAGAAGCACGGCCCGGTCGCGCTGCTGCACTTCGACGCGCACCTCGACACCTGGGACACGTACTTCGGCGCCGAGTACACGCACGGCACACCGTTCCGGCGGGCCGTCGAGGAGGGCATCCTCGACACCTCCGCCCTGTCCCACGTGGGCACGCGCGGCCCGCTGTACGGCAAGCAGGACCTCGACGACGACGAGAAGATGGGCTTCGGCATCGTCACCTCCGCCGATGTCATGCGACGCGGCGTGGACGAGGTCGCCGACCAGCTGCGCCAGCGCATCGGCGACCGTCCGCTGTACATCTCCATCGACATCGACGTGCTCGACCCGGCGCACGCGCCCGGCACCGGCACGCCCGAGGCGGGCGGCCTCACCTCCCGCGAACTGCTCGAGATCATCCGCGGCCTGGCGTCGTGCAACCTCGTCTCCGCCGACGTCGTCGAGGTCGCCCCCGCATACGACCACGCCGAGATCACGTCCGTCGCCGCGTCCCACACGGCGTACGAGCTGACGACGATCATGTCCCGCCAGATCGCCGCAGCGAGGGCCGCGGAGTGACCCACGACCACGACCTGGTGCTGCGCCCCACGCCGGCTCAGACCGCCGCAGCCCTCAACCCCCCGCCCGGCCGCAACGGCGGCGACCTCGTCGTCGAGACCCTCTCCGGGCTCGGCGCCACGACGGTCTTCGGCCTGCCCGGCCAGCACGCGCTCGGCATGTTCGACGCGCTGCGCCGCTCGTCGCTGACATACGTCGGCCTGCGGATCGAGAACAACGCCGGCTTCGCGGCCGACGCCTACGGCCGGATCACCGGCGAGGCGGCGCCACTGCTGCTGTCGACCGGCCCGGGCGCCCTGATGTCCCTGGCCGCGCTGCAGGAGGCGGCCGCGGCGTCGGCCCCCGTGCTCGCGATCGGCAGCCAGGTGCCCACCGCAGGGCTCGGCGGCGGCCGCCACGGCTACCTGCACGAACTGCGTGACCAGCAGGCGTCGTTCCGGGACATCGTCAAGTCCGTGCACATCGTGCGCACCGCGTCACAGATTCCGTCCGCCCTCGCGGCGGCGTGGAAGTCGGCGCTGACCGCGCCGCACGGCCCGGTGTGGGTCGAGATCCCGCAGGACGTGCTCCTCGCCGAGACCACGCTGCCGGTCGTCACCGCCATGGACGCCACCCCAGACGAGGTCGTCCCCCGCCCCGAACTGACCGCGGTGGCGGCCGACCTGCTGTCGTCCGCCGCGCGGCCGGTGATCATCGCCGGTGGCGGGGTCGTACGCTCCGACGCCTCGGGCAAGCTGCTCGCCCTCGCCGAGAAGCTCGACGCGCCCGTCGTCACCACCTTCGGCGGCAAGGGCGCCTTCCCCTGGGAGCACCCGCTGTCGCTCCAGTCCTGGCTGGAGGACCGCCACACCACCGACTTCCTGGAGTCGGCCGACGTGCTGCTCGTCGTGGGCTCGGGCCTCGGCGAACTCTCCTCGAACTACCACACGTTCGCTCCCCGCGGCCGGGTGATCCAGATCGAGGCGGACCTCGGCAAGCTGGAGTCGAACCACACGGCCCTCGGTATCCACGCGGACGCGCGACTCGCGCTCTCCGCGCTGCTGGAGACCGTGACCGAACGCGAGGACCCGTCGGCGGCCGAGGCCGTACGCGACGTGCTCCGCCGGGTGCGCGAACGGATCGCGTCCCAGGAGCTCACGCTGGAGCAGCAGGTGCTGACGTCGGTCCGCGAGGCGCTGCCGGACACGTCCCCCAGCTTCTGGGACATGACGATCCTGGCGTACTGGGCGTGGTCGGCCTTCGACGCGCGCCGCCCCAACACCATGCACTCGGCACAGGGCGCGGGCGGTCTGGGCTACGGCTTCCCGGCGGCGCTCGGCGCGGCCGCCGCCGACCGTACCCGTCCGGTGCTCGCCGTCTCGGGCGACGGCGGTGCGATGTACTCCATCGCCGACCTCGCCACCGCCCGGCAGTACGACCTGCCGGTGACCTGGCTGATCGTGGACGACGGGGGCTACGGCATCCTGCGCGAGTACATGACCGACGCCTTCGGCGAGGCCACGGCGACCGAGCTGTCCCGCCCGGACTTCGTCGCCCTCGCCGAGTCGTTCGGCGTCCCGGCGGTGCGTACGTCCCCGGAGACGCTGAGCGAGGACCTGGCCAAGGCGCTCGCCCAGCCGGGCCCGTCCGTGGTCGTCCTCCCGGCACTGCTGCGGATGTTCGCCCCGACCCACCTCTGACGACCTCTCCGACGACCACCCGGCCCCGCCGCCTGCACTCCGAAGACTTGCATCTATGCAACTTGCATGGATGCAAGTATGTCGGATCCGCAGGCAGGACGGCTCCTCTCGGGAACCGTCAGGTGGTGGTGAGGACCACCGTCTGGGCCGGGGCGCCCGTGGGGAGTTCCTGTTCGGTGGCGCGGGTGGTGCGGTATTCCTGGGGGCTCATGCCGCGGACCCGTTTGAACGCGGAGCTCAGGGCGAACGCGCTGCTGTAGCCGACGCGGCGGGCGACGGTGGCGACCGTGGCGTCCGGGTCGCGCAGCAGGTCGGCGGCGAGGGTGAGGCGCCAGGTCGCCAGGTAGGACATGGGCGGCTCCCCCACCACCGTGGTGAAGCGGCGGGCCAGGCCCGCGCGGGAGACGCCGACCTTGCGGGCGAGCGACTCCACCGTCCAGGCCTGGCCCGGGTTGTCGTGGAGCAGGCGCAGGGCGGGGCCGACGGTGGCGTCGGACTGGGCGCGGTACCAGGCGGGGGCGCCGGCGCCCGGTTCGGCGAGCCAGGTGCGCAGCACGCTGACGAACAGTAGGTCCAGCAGGCGGTCCAGGACGAGTTCCTGGCCGGGTTCGTCGCGGCCGATCTCTTCGGCGAGCAGGGCGACGAGTGCGTTGTCCTGGGCTCCGGCGGGGCGTACCAGGAGGGTGGGCAGGGCGTTCAGCAGGCGGCGGCCGATCTCGCTGGGGGCCTGGTAGGTGCCGCTGAGCATCACGGAGGAGCCCTGGCCCAGTTCGTCGCCCCAGGTGCGCACGCCGAGCGCCATCGTGTCGGTGACGTCCTCGCCTTCGGTGGTGTTGCAGCGCTGTTCGGGGCCGACGACGATCTGCACGCCGGTGTCCTGCGCGTCGGCGATGGTGTAGGGGTCGGGGCCGCGCAGGACGGCGACGTCGCCGGGCCGCAGCAGTGCGGGGGTGGAGCGGTCGGGCAGGACCCAGGCGTCGCCGTGGACCATGGTGACCAGGGAGATGGGGGCGCGGTCTTCGACGCGCAGTGCCCACGGCGGGCTGAAGACCGACTTGATCAGGAACGCGCCGCGTGCCTTGGGGCCTTCGAGCAGGCCGGTGAGTGCATCCACGGGTCGGTACCTCTTCGCTGGAGGCTGGGGGGGGACGGGTGCGCCCGCCCTGCCGTGCGGGGGACGTCCGGCAGGACGGGCGCAGTTTCGGGGACGCGGGCGCCTTCAGTGGCGCAGCGTCGACAGGGCCCGGCCGAGGCAGAGCAGGGCGGCGGTGCAGGCCAGGGTGCGGGCCGCGTTGGAGGGCACCCAGGTTTTCCTGAACGTCCGGCGCAGGTCGGCGAGTTCGCCGGCGGCCTGGGGCAGGCCGGCTGCGGCGAGGCGCTTGTTGAGGGGGGCGTTGATCCGCAGGGTGAGGATCACGGCGGCGGTGTAGAGGGCGAGTGCGGCCCAGGTCCAGCGGGCGGCGGTGCGCTGTCCGATGCGGGTCAGGCGGCTGCCGGCGATACCGGTGGCGAGGAAGGCGCCGAAGAAGACGAGTCCGAACAGGCCGTTCTCGATGGCCTCGTTGATGTTCTGCATGGCGGCCACGTAGGTGTGGTCGTCGCCGCGGTCGAGTCCGGGCATGACGGAGACGTCGAAGGAGAAGTAGAGGCCGGCGCTCAGGCCCATGGCGATGGTGGCGGCGTAGAGCGCGGGCTGGGCCGTGGACATCCGGGCTTCCTTCCGGCGGGCGTGCAGGGACGTGCGGGGCGCGGGGTTGGTCGGTCGTCAGCGCGGGGTGAGAACGGCGGCGAGTTGGCGTTCGTAGCGGCGGCGCAGGACGGTGCGGCCGAGCAGCCGTACGGGCGGCGGCATGGTGGCGGCGACGAGCTGCACGGAGCGGTGGTCGGCGCCGTCGAACATCCACGGCGGCAGGTAGGTCAGGACGCCGGGGGGTGCGGTGCGTACCAGGCGCTGTTCCAGGGCGAGGTAGTCGCGGGCGGGGAGTTGCGCGAAGACGGGGAAGACGATCTTCTCCTCGTCGGCGAGGTGGTCGATGAGCACCTGGCGGAAGTGTTCGGCGGCACCAAGCAGTGCGGTCGGGCCGGCCGGGGTGGTGAGGGCGGTGGTGACCTGGTCCATCGCCCGGTCCAGTTCGGTGTGGTCGCCGGCGATCTCGTCGGCCTGCGGCTTGAACTGCGGGTTTTGGCGCAGCAGTTCGGGCCACAGGAAGTCGTCCTCGCTGCGGTGGTGCCAGTCGATGACGTCGCGCAGCCGTCGCCACCACTGGGCGGCGGGGTCGAGTCCGCGGGCGGTGAGGCGGGGGGCCGCGGCAGTCAGGCGGGCGGCGTCGCGGCGCATGGCGATGTGCATCAGGGCGAAGCCGTGGAAGTGGCCGGGCAGGGTGTCGAGCCGTTCGCTCGACATGGGGTTGCTCATGGCCGCCTCCTGGTCGGGGGTGGTGCGGGCTGGTCCGGTGCCGCGGACGCGGGTGCGTCCGTGTGGTCCGCGTCCGCGGCACCGGCGCTCAGGGGTGGGTTCAGACGTTCCAGACGCCGCGGGCGGCGGCTTCCCGGGCGTAGTCGGCGAAGTCCTTCGGCTTGCGGCCGAGGGCTTCTTCGACGCCGTGGACCAGGTGGGCGTTGCGCCCGTCGAGGACGTTCTCGAACAGCTCGGCGAAGTCGGCCGGCAGGCCGTGCTCGACCAGGGCGGCCCGGTATTCGTCCTTGGTGATCGGGATGTACTGGATCTGGCGGCCGGTGGCCTTGGTCAGCTCGTCGGCGACGTCACGGAAGCTCAGCAGGCGCGGGCCGGAGAGTTCGTAGGTCTTGCCGATGTGCTTGGGGTCGGTGAGGGCTGCGACGACGACGTCGGCGATGTCGTCGGCGTCGACGAACGCCTCCACCGCGTCGCCGGTCGGCAGGGCGATCTCGCCGGCCAGGACGGGCTCGAGGAAGAAGCTCTCGTCGAAGTTCTGGTTGAAGAAGCTGGAGCGCACGATGGTCCAGTCGGCGCCGGACTCCTTGAGCTTGTTCTCGCCGATCACGGCGCCTTCCTCGCCGCGGCCGGAGAGCAGCACGAGGCGGGTGGCGCCCTTGGAGACGGCGAGCTTGGAGAAGGCGGCGATGTGCTCGTCGGCGCCGGGGAAGGCGAGGTCGGGGTAGTAGGTGACGTAGACGGCGCCGACGCCCTCGAGCGCGGCGTCCCATGTGGAGGAGTCCTCCCACACGAACCGCGGCTCGGCGGAGCGTGATCCGATGCGCACCGGAAGGCCCTGTGCGGTGAGCCGCTCGGCGACCCTGCGGCCGGTCTTGCCGGTGCCGCCGATCACCAGCGTCGTCTTCGTCTCGGTCGTCTGCGTGTTCTGTGTGTTCGTCATGTGATGAGTCAACTCCAGTGCGGTGAGACGAGCCATAGCCGAAGCGCTCAACTCCATAAGCGTGCGTCTCAGGAGGAGCGGGGCGTGATGCGAACCCCGGTCAGGTTAGGCATCGGGCCCTGTCCGGGGCCACCGTGCGGGACCCGTTCTCGAGCGTGCCGAGGCGGGGTCTCGAGGGCGGGGCGGGGCCGCCCGGCCGTCCCGGGGCAGGCGTGGCGGGCCGCGCCGATGACCCGCGGGTCATCACGTCGGCGGCCACGCTCGTGGAAGTGGTCCATCCTCGGATCAACCGCCCGGCTCTGGAGTGGACGCTCGCCCGCCTTGTTGTGGAACCGGTCACCGAGCCGATCGCACGGCATGCAGCCACGCTCCTCGCCGACGCCGGTCTCCACGGCCACAAGTCCGCCGTCGACGCCATGCTCAGCGCCACCGCGCTGGCCGCGTCCGGCCCCGTCACCGTCCTCACTTCCGATCACGAGGACCTCGCCACGCTGTGCGCCGGACGCGTCACCGTCGTCAAAGTCTGACTGCAACCGCCGAGAGGCGGCAGGCACACCGGGGATCAATCCGCGGCTCGGGGGCGGCCTGTCCGGTGTGGGGGCCGGTGTGGGGGCGTGGCGGGTGCGCGCGAGGCAGCGGTGCGGCTCGGGTGGCACAAGAAGGCGGAGTCGGACTCGTTCCCGGTGCCGCACTGCTGACGGCTCCTGCGACCTGGGGCTCTCTTCTCGCCCCAGCAGGCCTCGACCCTTCCTCAGGTGTTTTCGTGCAGCTTCTCCACCACTGGTCCCCCTGCCGGGGAGGCCACGCGCGTCCCGATGACTTCGGGACCGACGAGAGGAGAGCACAGATGGCCACCACAGAGAACACGCCGTCGAACCGCAAGTCCCTCACCGAGCGCACCGAGGACGAGCTGGCGATCGAGAGCTTCGACGAGGTCGAGAGCCCGGAGGCAGACATCGTCAGCCTCGGCGACGCGAGCTACACCAAGATGCTCGGCAAGATCTACGCCTGACCTCGCCGCCCGTGGCCCCGGAGGAATCACTCGCCGGGGCCACCGGGCGTCCCGTGTGCGCCTGGGAGGGCCGATGCTGAAATTCGATCCGGAACTGCCGTACCTGGACCAGGCAGGGCACGTCTATGTGCCGTTGGCCGGGCCCGACCAGTCCTGTCTGAAGCTCAACGTGCACGCCTCGCAGCTGTGGCGCGCCGCCGTCCGCGCACCCGTGGACCCTGACGCGCTGCGCGAGCGGGACCGCGCCTTCCTGCTCGGCCTCGCGCGGCGCGGCGTACTGCGCACCACGCCCGTCACCGCCGCCGCGAAAGAAGCCTGACATGGCCGCCGCCGGTTCGCAGGCCCCCGTCCGCACGCCCAGGATCGCCTTCGTCAATCCGTCCGTCGGGTTCTCCGACCGCCGCAAGTCGAAGCCGATCGGCCTGGCCTACCTCATGGCGTACCTGGAGCAACGCGGCTTCCCGAGCTCCGGGTTCGACTTCGGGGACTCCGAGGACGACCCGGTGGGCCTCGCGCAGTTGTACGGTCTCGACGGCTACGACGTCGTGGGGTTCTCCGTCTACAATGAGTCGTTCCGCAGCTCCGTGGCGATGGCCGAGTGGATCAAGTCGCGCAACCCGCACTGCCTGATCGTGCTCGGCGGGCCGCACGCGACGGCCGTGCACGAGCACATCGTGCGCCGCTACGGGTGTGTCGACGTCGTGGTGCGGCGCGAGGGCGAGGAAGCCATGCTCGATGTCGTACGGGCTCTCGACGACCCGGCGGCACTGCGCCGTATCAAGGGCACCACGTGGCGTGCGCCCGGCGGTGACGGTGAGCCGGTCGTCAACCCGGACCGCCCGTTCGTGCCGGACCTCGACCAGATCCCTTTCCCGGACGCCGAGTTCACCTCCCATTCGGGCTATCCCGACCTCACGTACTTCGACAGTGTGCAGGGCCGGCTGAAGGCGGCGCTGACGATCTGCAGCAGCCGCAGCTGCCCGTACAACTGCTCGTTCTGCGGCGTGCTCACCATCGGCCGCAAGTACCGCTCACGCGAGGCCGAGCGGGTGGTTGCGGAGCTCCTGCACTTTCGCGAGCGCCACCGGATCCACTACGAGCACGTGTACTTCAGCGACGCCAACTTCTTCGTGTCGCCCACCCGCGCCCTCGAGGTCGCCGAAGCACTCCACGAGGCCGACCCGAACATCTCCTTCAGCTTCGGCACCCGCGTGAACCAGATCCTCAAGGCGGCCGACGTCCTGCCCCGCCTGAAGGAGTGCGGGCTTCGTTTCATCGAGCTCGGCATCGAATCCGCCTCCGAGCCCGTGCTCGAACGCCTCGCCAAGCACGTCAAACCCGCGGTGAATCTCGCCGCCGTGCGTCTGCTGCGCCGCCTCGGCATCGAGATCTCCCTGGACTTCATCATGCTCGACCCCGCGACCACGCTGGACGACATCCGCGCCAACGCGGAGTTCCTGCGCGAGGCCGGGTTCTACGACTACGTGCCGCACGACCACCTGTACACCGCTCTGGTGCTCTACGAGGGCACCCCCATCCGGGACTTCTACGCCGAGCGCTACGGCGAGGCGTACGACCCGGACGACCTGCCCAACCCCTTCACCATGTTCGAGGTCCCGGCGGTGCAGCGGTTCAGCGACACCCTGCGCGCTTTCCGCAGGCAGTGGCAGGACCGCATCGACGAGGCCCTCAGCCGGGGTGAGCTCGCCCTCGCCTCGTTGGCGGCGGGCGGCGAGGGCAACGGGATCGACCGGGCGGCGCACGCCCAGCTGCAGCTCGACGTGGTGTCCCTGCGGCATGCCCCGAACCTGCTGTTCGAGGCGCTCCTGGACGATGCCGAGCAGGACTTCGTACGCCTTGACGCGGGCGGCCTCGACGCGCTGCTGCCGCGGCTCGGTCCGGACCGTCTGACGCTCGGCGAACTCATCACACGCAACGACGACGTTGCCCGCAGAGCTGGGTTCCAGCAGGTCCCGGGCGCCGTCGGGCACCACGGGAGGGACTAGCCATGACCACCGCCATCCACAGGGGCCCCGCGGTCGACCAGCTCGGTCCGCGGGGCGTCCGCGGCATCTGCTTCAGCTGCGATCCCATGACCGGCATGGACGTCGCCGAGGAGACCGCGCGGCGCGTCGGTGAGGACGCCACCTGGTTCGGCGTCGGCATCCTCGCCTCGGACGAGGAACTCGCCCTGCGCAGTGCCGACTTCTGCCGCAGGCACGGCCTGCGCGCCCTGTTCCACCCGCTCGACCTCGACGTGTGCGGCACCGACCCGCTCGACGACGGGCTCCTGCGCGCCATCGGCCGGCGTGCCGACGAACTCGACTCGCCCTGGCTCAACATCGATCTCGCCATGTGGGTGCGACGCGGCGAGAGCCTCCTGGAGAGCCTGGTGCCGATGCCGCTCGTCGACGCGGCCGTCGACATCGCCGTCGACCGCATCAAGCACGCCCAGGACGTCATCGGCCGCCCGCTGACCATCGAGAACGCGCCCTACCCCTTCGTCGTGGGCGACCAGGACATCCTCACCCTGATGACCCGCATCGCCGAGGGCGCCGACTGCCTGATGACGATCGACGTCGGCCATCTGTACGGACTGCGCGTGCAGAGCGGCCGCGACACGGTCCTGCCCAGCGACGACGACATCGCCTGGGAGCGCGTGGTCGAGGCCCACATGAGCGGCACCTTCATCCGCCGCTTCGAAGGCGGCGTACGGCTCGTCGACGACAAGCACGACTGGCCGGTCAGCGACGAGGTGTGGGAGCTGGCCGACGCGCTGCTGCCCAGGGCACCCCATCTGCGTTCGGTGATGGCCGAGGCGGAGGGCATGACCGCAGACGAACTGACCGACAGCGTACGACGCTTCGCGCGCCGTGCCGACCACTGGTGGAGCGCCTCGTGAGCAGCGACCTGACGACGGATTACGACCGGATCACCGACGCCACGTGGCACATCCTCAACGCCACCGCCGAGCGCCGCGCGGAGATCCTCGACCGGTTGCCCCCCACGTACCGCGACGTCGTGGCCGCGGGCACCACCGGGCCGGGCTTCGACATGGAGCAGGCGCGCCGCCGCAAGACGATGGGCAACGTCCTCGGCACCACCTTCCCCGTCACGTTCTTCGCCTACTACGGCCGCACCGGCGCCGACGGGCTGCACGCCTTCCTCGACAGCGAGCAGTGGCAGCAGCGGCCCGCGCAGCCGGGATCCGTGTTCCCGCCCGCTGCCACGACGTCCGCGGCGTTCGCCGCCTACCTGCGGGACATCGGCTGGACCGCGACGCAGGAGGACTGGGTCGGCGAGGCCTTCGCGTTCGAGAGCGACCATCTCTTCGGCGGCTCCGTCGCCGTCCCGCGCTCCGGCGTGCGGCTGAGGGCCGGCGCCTGGGTGGCGGAGGCGTCCTTCGACGTCCCCGAGTACGGGCGGCTGTTGCGTGAACGCGGGGCGGTCGACCCCTGGCCCGAGGCGCTGCTGCTCGTCAAGCGGCGCCCTTGCCCGCTGGCTGTCGTGTCGCTGCCCGAAGCGGGCCGTGTACGGCGCTTCCAGCTGCGGGGCGACACCGTGGCCGAGCTGCGCTGGCTGTGGGACCCCGCCGAGGAGGCACCGGCCGACGCCACCGCGGGCGCCGCCTACGCCCGCGCCTGCGCCTCCGGTCTTGTGGACGGGGCCGGGGAGTGACGGCTGCGGCGCCGGGCAACGGCAAGGGCGCGCAGGACGCGGCACCCGGCACGGACGACCCGCAGAGCCGCTACGTGAGCCGGGTGCGCCGCGCCTACCTCGCGGTGTCCGGCTTCGACTACTTCGCGGACATGCTGCTCACCGTCACCTCGGTGCTGCTGCTGCAGTCCTACGGCATGAGTTCCTCCGCGGTGTTCGCGCTCGTCGCCGCCGTGTGGATCGTCGAAGGGATCTGCGAGATCCCCACCGGCATCCTCGCCGACATGGTGGGCCGACGGGCGTCGGTGGCGCTCAGCTTCGTGCTGCGCGCCGTCGGCTACGGGGCGCTCTTCTTCAGCGACAACGTGACGGTCGCGGCCGCGGGCACCCTGCTCGCCGCGATCGGCGGCACGTTCTCCTCCGGCGCCCTGGAAGCCTGGGCCGTGGACGAGACCGGCGCCCGTGACTCCCGCGACCTGGACCGCCTGTTCGCCCGCGGGAAGATCGCGGAGAACTCCGGCCTGGTCCTCGGCACGCTCGCCGGGGCGGCCCTCGGCTCCCTCGACCTGGCGTGGCCGCAGCTCGCCGCGGGCGCCGCCTGCGCGCTGTCCGCCGTCCTCGCGCTGACTCTGATGGGCGGCGGGCCGCACAGCCCGCGCTCGCCGCACGCGTTCCTGCGGGGGCTGCGCGCCTCCGGCCGGGACGTGGTGACCGGCGCCCGTCTCACCCTGCGCGGCGACCGGGTGCTGATCGTACTGATCGTCGGCACGGCATTTCTGTGGATGTTCCGTGGCGTCCCGGGCGTGCAGTGGACGGTCGTCTACGAGTCGCTGGCCGGCGGCCACCTCCTCGTCCTCGCCGTGATGCGCAGCGTCGGCTCGCTCCTGGAGATCCCGCTGCTCGGCTGGATCATGGCGTTGCAGCAGCGCCGGGGCACGGCGCGCCGCACCGTCGTGGTCACCGCCTCCGCGGTGGGCGCGATCGCCCTCGCCACCGCCGGAGTGGTGCGCGACCCCCTGGTGTCGATGGTCTGCTACGTGGGCTTCACCACGGCGTTCGGCCTGTGCATGCCCGGCCTGCGGGCGGCCGTCAACGAACGCATCGAGGCCGGCCACCGGGCCACCGTGCTGTCCATGGCCTCCCTCGCCAACAGCCTGCTCACCGGGGGCGGTCTGATTCTCGTCGGCACCTTCGTCGACGACCTCGGCAGCGCGGGCCTGTCCTGGCCGCTGGCTGCCGCCGGATTCGCCGCGGCGGGGCTGCTGCTGGCCGCGCTCACCACCCGTTCGGTGCCCGGGCGCCCCGACAAGGCAGGCGGCTCCCCGGCCGGGCAGCCCGCGCCGTCCGGCGTCCAGGACGTGTCCCCCGCATGACCACCGCCGCCCCGCACGCCACCTGGCCCGGCGTCGCGGAGGACCAGGTCGAAGCGCTCCTGGCCGACCTCCAGCTGGAGCGCTCCGGGCTCGCCCCGCGCGACCCGGAACCCACCGCCGACCGCGTCGTGCGGCTCGGCGACGCCCTCGCGGCCCTCGGGCTCACCGGGTTCGTCGCCGAACTGCGCGGCCGCACACCCAGGGTGCCCGGCGTGCGCAGCGTGCTCGACCTGGAAGCCGACGAGGACGGGCGCCGGGCCTCCTACCGGGTCCGGCACGCGGAGGCACGGGCCGTCGCCGACGACATCTGGGCCTGGCTGCGGCAGCGCCGCGACAGCGCGCCGCCCAGGAGTCCCTGGTGGGCGGCCGAGAGCACCCTGCCGCTCCCCGCGGACTCCGTGCGGACCATGGCCGCGGCCACCGCTCCCGTGGGGGACCTGACGCATCTGACGGGAGCGTGGGCCGAGAGCTGCGGGCTGCGGCGGCACACCGCCGAGTACAACTGGCGCTGGCTGATGCTCGGCAAGGGCCTGCCCCTGCCCGGGAACAAGCCCCTGCCGCGCCTCAACCCGCTGATCAACGGGCTCGTGGAGCAGGCCCGCGGGCACGGTCTGCTCCCCCGCTCCCACCTCGTGCAGATCATCCGCAGGCCCAACACCCCCTCCATGGTGATGCCGGTGCGGCTGCCCGGCATGTCCCTGCTGTCGGTGCCCACCGCCGTCACCCCGGTGACCGTCCAGTACCTCCAGCACGAGATCGCGCACCTGACCGAACACGGGCTGCGCCCCGCACGGGCCGCCCTGCTCGACCGCTGGGCCTTCGACCCGCTGCGGTCGGAGGGCTGGGCCCTGCTGCTGGAGCACCTGGTCTGCTCACCCGCCGTGCTCGCCGGCCTGGGCCTGGCCGACGACACCGCCGACGCCGTCTGTCGTTTCCTCCGGCAGGAGGAGCGGTTCAGCCGCGGCATGATGGCGGTGGACCTCGCCCTCGACCGGGACCTGGAGAACTGCGCGAGCCTGACCGAGGCCCTGGAGGCGGCGGCCGCGCACGCGGCCCGCACCGGCCTGTGCTGGGCGCCCGAACTGCTGCTCCTGCGTCAGATCAGCATCCTGAACTGGCGCTCCTACGTCGCTGGTTACGCGTGGCGCGACGCCGTGCTCGACGAGCTGACAGGCCGCTTCGGCACGCACTGGTACCGGCGGGACGAGCCGTGGACGGCCCTGCTGTCCGCTCTCGCGGACAACGGGTCCGCGGCCGGCTTCCTGCACGCCCTGCGCGTCGCCCCCGACGCCGGCGCCCAGGGCCCGGCCCCCACGTTCCACGACGAACGCAGTGAGGTGACCGCTTGACCCCGTTGACGACGACTCCCCGCACACCTGCGGCCGTGACCCGCGCGGCACACCTGCTGAGCCGCGACCCGGACCAGGTGCGCGACCTGCCCTGGGGCACGGCGCACGCGGTCTTCGACGCCTCGCCGGAGCTCGCGGCCGTCATGACCCGCGAGGACCTCGACGACTGGCTCGACTGCAGCCTGCTGCACTACCCGGTGCTCAACGCCATCCGCGGCGCCACGCCGGTGCCGCCGCAGGAGCTCACCCGGACCATGACCGTCTCCGGCGACCCGCGCGGCGGGTACGTGGACGGGGCCAAGGTGCGCGCCCAGTTGCGCGACGGCGCCACTGTCGTCGTGCAGAACCTCCACGAATGGCATCGCCCGGCCCGGGAGGTGTGCCGTCGCGCCGCCGAGCTGTTCGAGGCCAAGGCGGGCGCTGTGGCGTTCTGGTCGCCGCCGGACGAGGCGGGGCTTCGCGTCCACCGCGACGACGGGCACCTCTTCGTCGTGCAGATCAGCGGGACGAAACGCTGGTACCTGTACGACACCCCGGCCGCCCCCGGCCTGTGGGAGCCCGGGTACGTGGAAGGCCCGGACGCCCTGGCGGAGCCCGCCACGGTCGATCTGAGGGCGGGTCAGGTCCTGTACCTGCCGGACGGTATCGCCCATCACACCGAGACCCTGGACGAGGAGTCGGTGCACGTCACCGTCGCCGTCCGGGAGCCCGCCCTGCGGGACATCGCCGAGCTGGCCGTCCGCGCCTGCCTCGCCCGCGTCCCCGCCCACGCGACCGCCGCCGCGGCGGACCGCGAGGAAACTGTCGCGGCCGTCCTGGACGACCTCACCGCCGCCCTCGGCCGCGTCGACCGCGCCGCCCTGGCCCGGCACGTCACGCGCCGCTCGGTCGAGACCCGGGGCAGCCGCTGACGTTCACGCCGCCACCGCGTCGCCACCGCGTCGCCGGTGCGGACCGGTGCTCGGCCTCCTCCGCCCCGTCGACGGCGCGGGGAGGGCCGGGCCGGCGGCCGCGGCCCTCCCCCGCCGGTCGTGGTGATCAGTAGCGGTAGTGGTCGGGCTTGTACGGGCCGTCGACCTCGACGCCGAT
>NZ_JBEXRZ010000120.1:0-21045 GCF_040613325.1 Streptomyces sp. NPDC006283
GTTCAGACGAAGGCCGCCTCCGCGTACGCCGGATCCCGAACCGAGTGATCAAGTTCGACGGACCATTCGACGCCGGACGTTAAACGCCAAGCTAGGGTCTGTTGCGAAAGTTGATCAAGGTCGTGATGATCAAGCGCCGTGGGGCGCGGAGATCTGACGAATTGCCAGTGGGCTCGGTTGGAGCCGTTGCTGGCGCTGGGCAAGAAGCCGGGGCGGCCGCCGACGTGGACACGTCGGCAGTTGATCGACGGCATACGCCCGGCGCACCGGGACCGGTGCGCCGTGGCGGGACGTCCCGGAACGGTACGGGCGGGCCGTGGGACCGGGCCTACGATCTGTTCCGCCGCCGGCAGCGCAACGGCACCTGGAAGCGGATGTTCGAGCAGCTCCAGGCCAAGGCCGACGCGAGGGGACTCATTACCTGGGACGTCAGCGTGGACTCCACCATCGCCCGGGCGCACCAGCACGCCGCGGGGGCGCGTAAAAAGGGGCAGAGCAAAAGGAGCCTCCCGGCGGCGTCGTCACCGAGCCCGACGACCACGGCCTCGGGCGTTCACGCGGCGGACTGACCACCAAGTTGCACTTGGCGGTCGAGCAGGGGCAGAAGCCGCTCTCGCTCATCGTCACCGCCGGGCACCGGCATGACAGCCCGCAGTTCCAGCCGGTGCTGGATGCCATCCGGGTTCCCCGGCTGGGTCTGGGCCCGGCCGCGCACCCGGCCGGACAAGGTGCGGGCCGATAAGGCTTACGGCTCCAGAGCGAACCGCGCTTACCTGCGCAGACGTGGCATCAGCTGCACGATCCCGGAGAAAGTCGACCAGGTCCGCAACCGCAAGAAGCTCGGCTCCCGTGGCGGCCGACCGCCAACGTTCGACAAGGTCGACTATCGCAAGCGACACGCGGTGGAGTGCGGGATCAACCGGCTGAAGAGGCACCGTGCGGTGTCGACGAGATACGACAAGCTGGCCGTCCGCTACGAAGCGACCGTACTGGTCGCTGCCATCAACGAGTGGCTGTGACAAGCGGAGCGGGCGGCAGAAAGTCCCGGGAAAAACCTTTCGAGGACACCACCGATGACCTGCCACCCTGGTGAGATGCTGCTCAAACTGACCGGTTCCAGCTGTTCGGGCAAGACCACGCTCGCTTACTCCGTAGGCGAGCGGCTGGGGCGGCTCGCCGTGCACGACTTCGACGAGCTCGGCGTACCGGAAGGTGCCGATCGCTGGTGGCGTAACCGCATGACCGAGATGTGGGTGCGTCGTGCGCTGGAGTACCAGGCCCATGGAGTCGACCTCCTGCTGACCGGGCAGTCCCCGCTGGGAGAGGTCCTGGCCAGCCCCTCCGCCCCCTTGCTGGACGGAATCGCGGTGTGTCTGGTCGACGTGTCCGACGAACTACGGCGCGACAGGCTCACCATGCGCGACTCGGGCCGATGGGACGCTCAGGCGATTGACGCCTTCCTCGGCTGGGCCGCCTGGCACCGCAAGCACGCCGAGGATCCCCGATCCCGACCCGACGTCATCATCGACGACAGCTGGCCCGAGATGGCCTGGCACCGCTGGACCGGGTGGACTGCTGACGACCGGCGGTGGTCCACCCATGTGCTCAACACCACGGACCGGCCCGTCGCGGAATCCGTAGATCAGGTTGAGCAATGGGTGACCGAACAGCGCGACGCGTTCCGATCCGGCCGCCTCACCCTGTCGCGAGGCTGGTCGGACCAGACGGCCGCCCGAGCCGACCACGACTCCTGACCCACTTTCGCAATGGGCCCTAGTCGTCTGGTAGGCGAGGAATGCGAGAGCGTTCCCGGCGATGTCCGGTCATCTGCCTGTGTGGCCGCAGCGTGGCTTGTAGAGGCTGACCGCGTCGGCTTCCCGGCCGCCTTCGAACCCGGCCCACCCGGCTTGCACGCCTGTTCCGCGAGTACCGACAGCAGATCGCGGCCGGTGGCCTGCGAGTACGAGGAGTCCCGGAGCAATGCCTTTGTGGCCTGGTACTCGCCCACGTACACGCGGTAGGTGTCGCCGTCGCCGAGGACGTCATCCAGTCGCCGGAGCCGGGCCGTGCGCTGCCGCAACGCTGCGGGGAAATCCTCCCCGATCCGCTGCCCGGCGACCGGTCTGGTCAGGTCAGACATGCCGACGGCGAGGCCGGCACCGGATGCTGTTTGAAGGAAGTGTCTGCGCCGCACGTGTGATCCGTCTTTCTGCGTGGTGGTCATGCGTGCAGGTGTGGCGGGCGGGCCACTGACTTCGCAGGGCCGGTCGGCGAGACCGAGTATGTGCCCGGGGATGCGGAGCGCATCAGAGATTCGGACGATCTTGTCGAAGCGCGTGACTCGGCCGCGGCCACGGGCCAGCGTGCCGACGCGCTCCGGCTTGATGTCGCACTCGGCGGCGATCTTCGAGCAGCTGATACCTGCCTGGCGGGCAAGGCGGAACACCGTCCCGAAGTGGTGGCCGCTGATCGCGGCCCGCATCTCCGCGGAGTCGAACAAGTGGCGCGGTGGCGCAGTGGGCGGTTCGTAGTCGGTCGTCGTGACCCCGTCGTACCTGCTCGGGAGCGTGTGTCTCACGGCCTGTCAAACGAACCTACACATCGTGGGTATCCCGCCGGTAGGAAGCAAGTACCGCTGCAGCGACCGACAGTTGGGGACCGACCCCGGCAACCTCGCGAACGGCCCCGGGGCGTGGCCAACGCTTACGAGGAGCGTCGACATGCAGCAACGTACAAGGCCCCAGCCTTCTGCTGCGAGGGAGAGCGAAGATCCAAGACCGGTCGACCTCGAGACGATGCGCGATACCGCCCGCCGGCTGCTCAACCTCGGCGAAGCACCGCCGCTGCGCGAGGACCTCGACAAGCTGACCGCGAAACTACGCGGTCATGTCCAGCTCCTGGTGCCGGAGATTCGTGCCCTGCTCCGCACGAAGCCCGCCAACGATCACTGCTCGTTCGACCGAAGAGCGAGCCGTCGAGCACCGCCCCGGCCGAATTCCTGGCAGGACCGCGGCCGGGACGGGCGGGTTCCTGCATGAGCCCAGGACGCGCACCACGACGCGTGGGAAGGCCGCGCGTCGAACACGCACCCAAGTAACATCGCATGACCGCGGCGCGACCCCGGCATGACCAGCGGGGGACTCGGGTGTGCGCCGGGCGGGTCAGGCTGCTCGGCGCACATGTGGCGCTCCCGTGCACGGCACGACGACTAGCGGAACCTGCCACGGCCGGGGAGCGTTCCGTCGAGCGGGTGTGCAGCTCTGCGCTTGCGGCTGGCTACTCGGTCTCTTCGTGGTAGCGGGCGGCGAGGCGTGTCCCGAGGCTGTCTGCCCAGACCTGGATCCAGTGGCGGAGCTCGGCGACGTCGTCTGGTGCCATGCCGTACGCCATGAACTCGCGGTCATGCGTGAACTCGGCTGCTTCCAGGCGGGCGTGCAGTTCCTCGAGGTCGAAATCGTCTTCGTGCTGTGCGCCGAGGAGTTCCATTTCGACGGTGCTGAAGAGATGGCGGGCGCTGAAGACGTCGATCAGGTCGCGAGGGAAGCCCCGGTCGTGCACTGCCCGTGTCTTGAGCCCGATCGTGTCGTCGAGGGAAAGCACCGGCCCGATGCCGGTCTGTTTCGGTGGGCTGGTGAAAACCTCGAGGAGAACATCGAGTTCGCACGCCTGACCGGTCACTGGGTCGGTGGCGGTGAGCCGGGACATGCGGGGCGCCACCTCAACTACCCTCATCTGCCAACCCCGGGCGGTCAGTTCCCGAGCGAGGTGCGCGGTAATGACGTCGAGACCGGCCGGGTCGGTCGTGGCGAAGTCCAGGTCTTGACTGATCCGCGACACCAGCTCATGCGCTTGGACCGCGTACCCGCCCGCGAGCACCAGACCGTATCGGGCTCCGGCCTGGAGCACGTCGGACAGCAGACGCTCGTGCAGCGGGGGCAGCTTCACGCGGCGGCCGCGGGAGCCAGCTGCGGAAAGCGCTGCTCCCAGCAACTGCGCAGGGGTTTGCCCACCACCCGGCGCAGGAGGGGCCAGTGGTCACGCAGCAGATCGGCGTTCAGGTAGGCCACGAGGTCCTCGCGCAGCCCGTTGTTCAGCACGATCCGGTACAGGCCGATCACCAGTTTCTCGTCGCCGAGATCGAAGTCGGTCAGCCCGGACCAGGCCAAATGCTGCGGCAGGTGCACGACACCAGCGGCCGGCCCGCGCAGGTCATCCAACGACGGTGGCAGCCGGTCGGCCAGGTGACTCCACCTCGGGTGCAGCGACATCTCTCCACTCACCCCACCAGTATCCCTGCTCCCGGGACTGCGCGTGTCACTGCCGCGCTGGAAGCCAGCCGACAGGGACTGGGCCTGGGTGCACACGGCAGATGAAGATGGCCCCTGTGCATGCTGAGAGGCCGCTGACTTACTGATCGTTCCGGAACGAGGTTCGGAGTCGTGCCGCCGTCCGCAGGCGCAACCTGGTCGGCGCCGTGTGGCCTTTGCGTAGCTGTGGGCATTGCTCGACCGTGCGGTCCGGAACGATGTGCGCGAAGTGTCGATGTCAGCGGGCCCCCGTAGCTTTGGTTTGACCGCCCGGCCGGGCGGCGAGGAGGGGTGAGACATGACGTGGGTCGGGGACACGCGGCTGGCAGCTGGGCCTGAGGCCACCTGGTACTTGGAGACGGCTTTCACGCCCGGTGCTCGCCTGGGGACGGTGTACGACGATCCGACAACACCTGTCGTTGTGACGAGCATCGAGAAGGTAACGACCATCCGTGTACCCAGCGGCCGCCTTGTGGTGGATGCGCCGTGGGACGACGACGACACCTGGAGATATGAGCGTGGGTTGCCGACGAGGCCCCCGCGGGAGCTGGCGGTGCGCATTCCCCCGGGCGTCTACCGAGTGGAGATCGCGTGGACGGCGGGCCCGTACGAGTTCTTCGGTGAACACTTCGATGGCGTCGAGTGCGCGGCGACCCGGTTGTGCATCAGTGACGCTGCTGTGGTCGGGTGGGAGATGGGCCTGGGTGTCGGCGATGACATCGACCGGCTTCCGCCGGGCGAGCATCCCCGGTTCGGCGCGGACCATAATGTTGGCTGCTTCGCCGACGCCGGCGCGTGGACGACGTTGTCCGCGCCATTTCGCACATGCGTGGATGGCCGTTGGGAGCCGCGTGACAGCGGACAGTTGCCGGACGGGTGCGATCGGATCAGCGACGAATCACAACAAGCCGATCTGGTTACGTTCACGGCACAGTCAGGCGGCGTCGTCTGGTTGGGGCGGACCGAGACCGGCGACGTGGCCGCGATCGTCGTCACCAGTGGCATGGCCGGCGCCAAAGCATGACGCCGCTGCCGCCTCTCCCTGTTCTGTAAGTCGCGCGGCCGGACGTGGCTGCCCGCTTTCACTGGGAGGAACAGCCTGAGGAAAGGTATTGGGAGTCGCACCCCGAATAACCACGGCGAGGCGCTACTGCAGCAGGACAGCCGGGAGAACGGCTCGGCGAAGGTCCGGCGTGAGCAGTCCGTCGACCCGCAGATGAAGCGCCTGACCGTCAGCCGGATCACAAAGCCCTGATCAGCCAGAGGAAGGTCCCTCAGCCTGCGCTGGTAACGGTCGTGGACTCGGTCCGAGAAGCGGCCGCAGCCCGGGCATGAAGCGCCGCCTGCGGGACCTCTTGCCACCCCTTCGATTGTGCCGTACGCGGCCGTAACCGCCTCGACCTCCACATCGGCGATCTCCTCGAACACCAGCGGGCTCCAGAACAGTGCGTTGGTCTGCATGACCAGCACCATCACCGTCAACCGCCGACCACAGCGGCGAACGGGAGAAACTTGAGGGAGCGTCAATTCCAACTGTCAGCGACATGCGGCGCGGCGCGGCTTGTCGCTTGGCATGGGCGGGAAGTCGGCGTGGGCGGCGGATGTGGCTGCGGCGGGCGGCCCAGAGGACGAAGCCGCGGGCCTTGTGCCGCATCACGGAGCCGTCGACGAGGTAGGCGTCGGCGTCCCTCTGCGTACAGTCGGTGAAGGAGGTGCCGATGTGCCGCAGCCTCTGCAGGAGGTGAGCGGTCTGCGTGAGGCAGTAGCGGATGTTGGCCGCGGTGTGCGGTGACAAAGGCCGGTCGGGCGAGTGCCGACGGCGCAAGCGGCTCAGGTAGTGCCAATGGGTGAAGGCATGAACGAGCTCTGACGTCTTCGCCGTCCGCCTCCAGCTTCAACAGCGAGCACGAACCCATGCATCCACACGCAGGGCCGCAGCAGGAGATGGTCTCCTCCGCGACTCCGAGCAGCGAATCGGGTGTGCCGTCCGGCGGACGGATGACAGTCGGGCTGTATTCAGCCCGGACCCGCCCTAAGGACCCCTCCGGAGTCCGTGTCGGACGCCGGGATCTCCTCCAGACCGAAGACCGTCCCCGGGCTCGCGGCCCCCGGCCACACTCGCAGAAGCAGGCGGCGGACGCCGAGAGTTGGGGCCATGACCAGCAGTCTGCTGGATGTGGTCGATCTCGTGCATTTGTAGGCGCGTGCCACGGCGCCGGTCGATCAAATGTGGTCCAAGTCGACCAACGGAGGTTCCCGTTTCAACCAGGGACACATAGCGATCCGGAAGTGACTATTCTCCCCTGCGTGTTGCGCCGCCCTCACAGCGAGTAACCGCACGCCGTGCTGCGCACGGACGGAGCCTGCCCGCGGGGAAGCGTGACCAGTGATGTGATCGATGTGATCTCGAACCGACTCGTCGGGGGCACCCATTAAAACACTTGTTCTCGGCCGAGCGAAGTCCCGATCGTTCTTGTCGGCGCATCACCTCCAGTCCACCCATTCCAGACTGTTGAGGGACCCCTTGATGGTTCGTGCAGGTTCAACCGCTAGAGCCCTGCCACGTGCAGTGGCTCCAGCGTGGCTCATCCCCCCTGGTGTACTGGCTGGGGCCTGCGGCATAGCGCTGATCCTCGTCCCCGCGCAGATACGCATGCCGGTTGCCTGGTGCGGCCTCGTCGCGGTCGTCCTGACCGCCATCACCTCGGCCGGGACGGTGCGCCGGGCGCGCTCGGCGGAGGAGGCCCGCCACGCGCGGGCGAGTGACGACGTACGGCAGTTCGCCGCGCAACGCGAAGCCGCGCTGATCGGGCGCTTGGCCGATCAGCGGGCCACCACTGTGTGGCTCGCCGAAGAGCTCCTTCCCGCGGCTGTCGCCCGTCTGCAGAAGGGTGACCCCGCTTCGGAGATCCTGCAGTCCGTCACGTTCGGGGGACATGTCGACAGCGAGTTCGCCGAGGCGCTCCGGGCAGTGCTTCGGACGCTCATGGAAGCCGTGGAGGCAGAGGAGCACACGCGGGACTCCTCTCAGCGGGCACTGGTGGCGATCGCGCGCAGGGTCCAGGCGATCGTGCATCAACTCGCCAAGGATCTGCGCGACATGCAGATCCTCCACGGTACGAATGTCGTGGTCTCGCACGGCCTGCAGGACATCGACCATCGCAATGCCCTGATCGGGCGCCTTGCGGCCAGCATTGCGGTACTGGGTGACGCCCGGCCCGGGCGTCAGTGGTCGAAGGCGATCCCGCTCTACGACGTCGTGCGGGGGGCCATGTCACGCATCGTGGACTATCCCCGCGTGAAGCTGCAGTCGGTGACAGAGGTGGCTGTGATCGGCCACGGAGCCGAGCCGCTGATCCATCTGCTTGCCGAACTGCTCGACAACGCCACGACCTTTTCGCCGCCGCACACCCCGGTCGAGGTGACCGCGAGCGAGGTGCCTTCCGGTATCGCGATCGAGATCGAGGACCGTGGGGTCGGGCTCACCGAAGAGGTCCGGCAGCGCATCGACCGCGTCATGGAGCAGGCATCGTCCGGCATCGATCTGGCCGACCTGGGCGAGGCGACGCAGCTCGGCCTGCCCGTCGTCAGCCGACTGGCCCGCGAGAACGGCCTCGACGTCGACCTGCGCACCTCCGCATACGGAGGAGTACGGGCCGTCGTACTCGTTCCGCGGCGCCTGATCACCACAGTTCAGCAGCCTGCCCCGAAAGTCCAACAGCCTGCGCCGAAGCACACGGGCGTCGCACCGATCACGCCCAGGCCGACGATGACGCGGGATGCCGCAGCAGATCCCGTCGCGGTCAAGCAGACCGTCAACGGACTGCCGCAGCGTCGACGCGAGTCGCCCGTCCCGACACCGGTCGTCGGCACGGCCCCCCTTCCGCCCGCTGCTCCGGCCGCCTCTCCCGGAACAGCCGGCCCACCCAGGCAGCCGGGCCTGATGTGGGAGGCGTTCAGTGGCGAGAAGAAACCGAGTACAGACCCCGCCGTCCCAACCAGCGAGCCATCAGATGAGGGTGAGTAACCGTGCCGCCACTGCCCAACATGGACTGGATGCTCAAGGAGCTCGCGGCCAGCGTCCCGCACGTGCGACACGTGGTCGTGCTGTCATCGGACGGCCTGTGCATCGGTCAAGCGAACACGGAGACCGACACCGCTGACGCGATCGCCGCTGCCTGCTCGGGCATGCAGAGTCTGGCGAAGGCCATCGCGCAGAAGTTCCCGCACGGGGACGGCTCGACGCGCATGGTCGGGATCGAGGTCGACGGCGGATACTTCTCCCTGATGGCGGCCGGCCCCGGGGCCTATCTCGCCGTGCTGGCCGATGAGCAAGTGGACGCAGGGTTGCTGGGCGACCGCATGCGTACGCTGGTGGTCCGGATCGGCCGGCACATGACCAGCCCGCCTCGTGAGGACGTCGGGCAGGCGATGTGACGTCAGAGAACCAGGACGCATGGGACGAAGGCAATCCCGTGCCGCTCTATGTCATCTCCGGTGGCCAGGGCTCCTCGGCCAAGACCTTCAACCTGGTCACCCTCATCGCCTCGAGGTCCGCACCGGAACCCGCCATGCAGCCCGAGCAGGCGGCGATCCTCACCATGTGCCAGTACCCGCTGTCGGTGGCCGAGGTATCCGCGTATCTCAGTCTGCCGTTCAGCGTCCTCACGGTGCTGCTCTCCAAGCTCGTCGATGACGAGCGAGTTGAGGCCATTGCTCCTGTTCCTGTCGCAGCGGTTCCCGAACTTGGCCTTCTGGAGGCGGTGATCCATGGACTACGCAAGCTCTGACACAACCGCCGCCGGCCCCCGCGGCACGGACGCGCTGCTGCCGCACGGCGCCAGGGGAGTCAAGGTCGTGATTGTCGGCGGCTTCGGGGTCGGCAAGACGACCATGGTCGGGGCGGTGAGCGAAATCCCGCCCCTGACGACCGAAGAAACCATGACTCAGGCCGGTGTCGGGATCGACCACAATCCCGGCGCGGCAGGCAAGAGCACCACAACCGTGGCCCTGGACTTCGGTCGCATCAGCATCAACGAGGAGCTGATCCTCTATCTCTTCGGGACGCCGGGGCAGGAGCGCTTCTGGTTCCTGTGGAACGGGATATTCGAAGGCGCCCTCGGCGCCGTGGTCCTCGTCGACACCCGGAGGATCGAAGTCTGTTTCGAGATCATCACCCGCCTGGAAGACCGCCGCGTCCCCTTCGTCGTGGCCGTCAACACCTTCCCCGAAGCCCCGCAGCATCCGATACCAGCCCTGCGCACTGCTCTGGCCCTCAACGAATCCGTGCCCATCATCACCTGTGACGCACGCGACCGGTCGTCCAGCCGCGACGCCCTGCTCTCGCTGATGGGCTACCTGTGCACCCTCGCCGCCGCTCAGGAGTCCGTATGACCGTCCCACCAGCAGACCGCACCACATCAGAACCGGGGCTCACCCCACCCCCGGGCTGCCCGGCGCACACCGCCACGGGAGCCGACGGAGTGGCCCGGCTCCATGGCGCCGATGCCGTCACCGACCCCATGGGCCTGTACGAGAAGTTGCGTGCCGCTCACGGTCCGGTGGCTCCCGTCCTGCTCGACGGGGACGTGCGGGCCTGGCTCGTCCTGGGGTACCACGAGAACCGTGATGTGGCCGGCCGCTCCACGCAGTTCTCCCGTGACCCCCGCATCTGGCACGGCTGGAAGAGCGGCGAGATCGACCCCACCACCTCGCCGCTGGTGCCGATGATCGGCTGGCGACCCGACTGCGTATGTGCGGACGGTGAAGAGCACCAGCGGCTGCGCGGCGCTGTCACGGCGGCCCTCAACCAGTTCGACCAACGCGGGATCCGCCGCCACATCACCCGCTTCGCGCACCAGCTGATCGATGGGTTCTGCACAAGCGGCAAGGTGGAGCTGGTCGGTCGGTTCACCGAGCACCTGCCCATGCTCGTCCTCACCCACCTGCTCGGAATGCCGGACGAGTACGGTCCCAAGCTCGTGCATGCCGCCCGGGACCTCTTCAAGGGCACCGAGACGTCGCTCGCCAGCAACGCCTATGTGCTGGAGACCCTCGAGCAGCTCGTTGCCGCCAAGCGCGCCCTGCCCGGGCAGGACATCGCGTCCGTGCTGATGGCCCACCCGGCGGGCCTCAGCGACGAGGAGGTGCAGCACCACCTGCGCCTGATCCTGCTCGCGGGCTACGAGACAACGGCCAATCTCATGTCCAACGTGCTGCGGATGGTGGTCACCGATCCGCGGTTCCGCGGGTCGTTGGCCGGCGGACAGATGACCTTGCCCGAAGCAGTGGAGCAAGTGCTTTGGGACGAGCCGCCGTTGATGGTGTGCCCAGGCCGCTGGGCCACCGGTGACACCTCCCTCGGAGGACAGGAGATCAAGGCGGGGGACATGCTCCTGCTGGGCCTGGCCGCCGGGAACGTCGATCAGGCGGTCCGCCCGGATCCCTCGACCCGCGTGCACCACAACCGCGCGCACCTGTCCTTCAGCGCCGGCGCCCATGAGTGCCCCGGCCAGGACATCGGCCGTGTCATCGCCGACACCGGCATCGACATCCTGCTCACCAGGCTTCCCGACATCAGCCTGGCCATCCCCGAGTCCGAGCTCACCTGGCGATCTTCCACCTGGGCCCGGCATCTGACGGCGCTGCCCGTGGAGTTCGCTGCCCGTGGTCCGGTGACCCACGATCAGCCGGCCCCGCTACCGGCCCCGCCCTCGCCGAGCAGCGGCATGCCGACGGCACCCCGAACGCCTTTGTCCGAACACCGGTTGATGACCGGACCCGGGGCCGGACACGAACCCGAGTCGGAGCCCCGCGCCTCGTGGCGGGCGCGGCTGAGGCGTTTCCTGCGGATTCGGTAGGCCTCGCAGGCCGCAGCAGAGCCGAGCACCACAGCCGAGGAGGCTGCCGGACCGCGTGGGTCGGCAGCTCCTCGGAGCTGGGCGGGCACCGGCGGAGCGCTCGTACCGTCAGGCCCGGCTGCTGAGTCGGGGACCACGATGAGCCACTCCGTGCCCACGTCCGGCTTGCTGTACGGGAGTACGGGACCCCTCACACGTACGTCGGCCCTGTGAGCGCCTCATGACACCGAGGGATACCGCTCACCGGCGGACACGGCGGCGGTGGAAGTCCGTTGCTCCGGTAACGGGTCGCTTGCGGCAGCGTAGCGGGGTGCTCCGGAGTACCAGGCATGGAGGCCGGACAGGAAACTGCAGGCTCCCCGGACCCACCCGTCCAGCTCCGTCCGCTCATCGTGGTTCAGCCCGGCTCGCTGGACGAGCGAAGGCAGTTCGCTCTGTATGAGGTGTTCGAAATGGCGCAGTCGGGCGGTCACCAGATCGGCGGCGGCGCGCATCGCTTCCTGGACGGTGATGCCCAGGGACGTCTCGAGGACCACGACGAGATTGTTGACGTCATGTTCTTCATGGACCTCCCGCTGATAGGAGGCGATGTCGTTCGCCAGGCCCATGTAGTCCATGAAGGCGTCCAGCAAAGCACGGACGGTCCGGCTGTGCCGGATCTGCTCAGGTATCCGTGCGCCGGTGGCGAGTTCGACGGAGTAGGGGGCAGTGTAGGCGGCGAAGCTTTCGCGGCGGAACTGGGAGTACTCGATGACGTCCGGGACCCGGCCTGCGCGACTGTTTGCCAGTTCCTGAACTCCCGCGTCGACGTACCTCGCCAGGGCCTGGTTGAGCCTCTGCCGCCAGTGCGCCAGTCTCGGGGGGAAGAGGCGTTGCTGGAGGTCCGCCAACCCCCTTTCGACGGCATTGACGGGCTGGGGCAACCGGGCGCCCGGCTCCGCGGGCAGGAAGGCATGGAGGCGGGCGGTGAAGACCTGTGCGGCTACGAGGTCACCCGTCTGTTTGAAGGCGGAGGCGAAGTAGTCGTCCCAGGCCAGAGCCCAGAGGTTGAACCGGTGATTGAGCCGGAGGCCGGCGAGCGAGGCATCAGGAAGAGCCCAGGCGGTCAGCTGGTCGACGGCCATGGTATGGAACTGGGACAGGGTCCAGATCCCTCGGCGGGCCGACGGGGCTTCGTCGCTGCCCAGCATGCCCATCTCTCGCGCCCACGTCTCGGTCTCCTCGTGCAGGACGGGCAGGTACGGATTCACCCGCACTGGGTACGGCATCCGCAGTACGGGGAGTTCGATGGCCTGAAGTGTCATGGGACCCTTCTTCCCTTCCGGCGCACATCGGGGTGCGGACCACAAACGGCGAGCGGCGTGCCCTTCGCATGCAGCCCTCTTGCCTTTCTCAACTCGCCTCGGGCGGAGTACGGTCACGCGCGTGGACGGCACGTCAGAGGGGTGCGTGGCGTGTGCCCCGGTATGCCCTCAGCAGTGACAGGGGCGTTGCGAACCCGGTTGAGGGGAAGGGCTCGCGAATGTCAGGTCCTGGCGCATGATTCTCCTTCCGTGACGGCCCATACGTTGACGATCCGCTGGTACCACGGGGACGGCCGCCGAGCCGTTCCCGTCCTTTGGCGCTTCAAACCTGCCCACCCTGTCCGATCCCCAACCCCGCGCATTCGACCTCGTCCCGAGATCAAAGCCGGTTTGTGTGGAACGAAACGATCCTTCTGGATCGATTTTGCGCACATTCGATCCAGGAGCAGGCCGCGATCAACCACTGACCGCCAGTTGGCGCGTGGCGGCCGCCTGCCGGCTCCGGAACCACCGCCGGCGACGCCCAAAGCCGCGGGGAAGGGCGCGCGAGCGGTGGTCGCGGGAAGCGTGGATGCCGCCGACCGGTCACGAGCCGGCGGCATCTCACCGGTCTGCCGGGGGGCGGAGAGGTGCGCGCGCTGGGGGCTGCCCTTTCCAGAGGCTTGAAGACGACGTCTGATGCCGGCCGACCCGCCTGCCTCGCGCGCCGCACGTGAAGGGAGGCGCATCGATGGATGATGGGCCCATGACGAATGCGGGACCAGCCATCAGCCTCGTCCGCGGCGACATCACCGAGCAGCGCGTCGACGTGATCGTCAACGCGGCGAACTCCTCACTGCTGGGCGGCGGAGGCGTCGACGGCGCCATCCACCGCAAGGGTGGACCCGAGATCCTCGCCGAGTGCCGGGCGCTGCGCGCCTCCCGGTACGGGAAGGGCTTGGCCACCGGGCAGGCCGTCGCCACGACGGCCGGCCGCCTGGACGCCACCCACGTCATCCACACCGTCGGCCCGGTGCACTCCACATCGGAGGACCGCTCGGCTCTCCTCGCCTCCTGCTACCGCGAGTCGCTGCGCGTGGCCGTCGAGTTGGGGGCGCGCACCGTGGCGTTCCCCGCGATCTCGACGGGCATCTACGGCTGGCCCATGGACGACGGCGCCCGCATCGCGGTCCGCACGGTGCGCGAGACAGCCGCCGACCCGGTCGTCGAGGTGCGCTTCGTACTCGTCGACGAGCCGGCGTACCGGGCCTTCGAGGCCGCCCTGTCGGACATGTCCTGAGCGGGCTCGGGGCCGGCCGGCAGATGCGTGGGATGGTGCCCGCGACTCTCCGCGTCTTCCAGGAGCCAGGGCTCGAGTCCCACGTCGTCGGGCACGAGCCGTACCCGGCTGCCGGCCCAACGCGTACCTCGGGCCCATCCGGAACCCAGGCGAACAGTTCGTACGTTCCGCGGCGAGGCTCCTTGAACAGTCCTTCCGATTCGGGGCACACGCCCCAGACATGGCCGTGCTCCGTCTCCGGCAGCATGTACCGCCCCTGCAGTGAGGGCCTTGCGCTTTGGCGCTGCCCCAACGGCAACAGTGCGCACGCAAGTTGGCACATGAGTGGATAACACCCCAACGTCACGTCGAAGATCACGACGGTGCAGAATGACCTCTATGTCGATGACGAACAACCCCAGAACGGCAACGATCGACGACGCCCGGTTGATAAGTCGCACCCTGGCCCGCGCTTTCGACGACGACCCGATGATGCGCTGGTTCTTCCCCGATGACGTCTCGCGTGAGGTGGGGCTGAGCCGCTACTTCTCCACCATTTTCACCCGGCAGTACGTCCACCACGCCGTGTGTGAGCGCACTGAGGCGGCGGCCGCCTTCTGGGTACCGCCGGAGGCGCAGGCCAAGGCCGTTCCCGATGCCGAGACCATCGAGGAGCTTCAGAACATCCTCGGCGACCGAGCTCCGTTGTTGAGGGACGCCGTCGAAACGGCCGCCGAGCACGCACCCCAGGAACCGCACTGGTACCTGGCGTTGATCGGCGCCGACCCGGCGGGCCAGGGCCAGGGACACGGTGCTGCTCTGATTCGCTCCGGGCTGGCCAAGGCCGACGCGGCGGGCCTGCCCGCCTACCTGGAGTCCTCCAAGCCGTCCAACCTGCCCTTCTACGAGCACTTCGGCTTCACCGTGCAGCAAGAGTTTCGACTGCCGGGGAACGGGCCGGCGCTGTGGGCGATGCGGCGCGACCCGCACCCTTCGGCAACTGTCTAATGGAGCCGGCCTCGCAGGGAGAATCGCCTCGGCATCGGACCATGACGTCAAGGGGCCATGTGATCACGCAAGGAGTGCAGGTCACAGGCCGGTGCGCTGCCTGCGGAGGCACCACGGTCTGTGATGTCGGCCTGTGTCTGGACCGGGGCATGCTCTGCTGGGGCACCGAAGGACGATGTGAAGACTGCCCCAACGGCTGGTGCGAGCAAGGCAGTGGCCCCGAGGCTCCCGAGAGCATCCGACAAGTCCTGCTGCAGGCGCACGGGTCGGCGCGGCTCTGCCTGTCCGGCGACGCGCCGACTCTCACTCCGGCGCTCAAGGCCCTGCGCGATGCAAGGGGGTTGTCTCTCGGCGAGGCACGCGCTCAGGCAACGCGACTCGCCGAGACTGGGCTCGTCGGCACGCTCGTCGAGATGGAGTTCCTGGCAGCACACCTTCGGGCACGAGCGGTAGCCGTCGCCATCTGACCTGCGCACTCGAACAGCCCACAACATCGATCAGGATTCGAGAAGCGTCGGCCGTCGAGCCACAGCTAGCGTGCACGTCATGACCTCTCTCCACTGCATCACCCTCGAGGTGGACGACCCCACGTCCGCCCAGCGCTTCTACCAGGACGCCTTCGGCCTGGACAAGCAGGTTCGCCTGCGGGCCTCCGAGGAGCCGACATCAGGCTTCCGCGGATTCACGGTGTCGCTTGTGGTCTCCCAGCCGTCGATCGTCAACAGCCTCGTCGGCGCTGCCCTCGACGTCGGCGCCACGACCTTGAAGCCCGCCAAGAAGTCCTTCTGGGGCTACGGCGGCGTCGTACAGGCTCCGGACGGGACGATCTGGCAAATCGCAAGCTCGTCCAAGAAGGACACCGGCCCGGACAGCCGGCAGATCGACGAGATCGTTCTGCTGCTGGGTGTCACGGACATGGCCGCGAGCAAGCAGTTCTACATCGACCGTGGCCTCACTGTGGCGAAGAGCTTCGGCAGCAAGTACGTCGAGTTCGAGTCTGCGTCGAGCCCCATCAAGCTGTCACTGTACGGGCGCCGCGGGCTGGCCAAGGTCGCCGGCACCTCGCCGGAGGGCACTGGATCGCATCGGCTCACGATCGGCAGCGACGCCGGGACCTTCGCCGACCCTGACGGATTCACCTGGCAACCCGCAGCGTGAAGTTCCGAATTCACCAAGGCGCGAACGGTTCAGGAGAGCCAGTCGGTGTACCGGGTGGGGGCGAGCTGGGCGTTCTTGTCGGTGAGGACGTCACCCTTGACGGCGGCGAACATGCCGGCGGCGGGGTCGGTGACAACCGTGCGGCCGTCGGCGTTGTGCGCGAGGGTGAGCCGGCCCAACTCGTCCAAGGAGAAGACCTCGGGGCCGGCGATGTTGCGAACGCCCATCAGCGGGGTGCCCGCGGCGGCCTCCGCCACCGCGGCGGCCACGTCCTTGGCGGCGATGGGCTGGATCGGTGTGGCGGGCAGCCGGACGGTGTCGCCGTCGGCGGTCCAGGACAGGACCGCGTCGATGAACTCCATGAACTGCGTGGCGCGGACGATCGAGTAGGGGATCGGTCCGGCCGTGAGGATCTCCTCCTGGAGCGCCTTGGCCCGGTAGTAGTCCAGCTCAGGCACCTGGTCCACGCCGACGATCGAGAGGATGACGAAGTGCCGGACGCCGCCCTTCTGGCCCGCGGCCAGAAGGTTGTTCATCGAGGTCTGGAAGAAGGCAGGGGAGGCTTCGTCGAATGTCGGGGAGTTCGTCAGGTTGACGATGACGTCGGCCCCCGCCACCGCCTGGTCCAGCCCCTGGCCGCTGATCACGTCGACGCCAGTGGACTGCGCGTGCGGTACGGCCTCGTGGCCTGCGGCGTTCAGATTCTTGACGACCTGAGACCCGATCAACCCGGTACCGCCGATGACCGCGAACTTCATGACATGCCCTTTCGTCGGGAGGTGTGTCCGCAATATGGCATACGTCCAGATGCGGGCGCCGCATGCTTCTAACTCGGACACGTCTTGTCCGAGACTATACGCGGACATTCTTTGTCTGAGTCAAGAGCGCCTGGTTAGAGTGATCGGGTGAAGATGTCCGGCGGAGTCGAGTGGGCCCTGCATTGCTGTGTCGTCCTCACGTCGGCCGAGGGTCCCGTCCCCGCGACCCGGCTGGCGGAGCTGCACGACGTCTCGGCGAGCTACCTGGCCAAGCAGCTGCAGGCGCTTTCCCGTGCCGGGCTCGTCCGTTCCGTGCAGGGCAAGGCGGGCGGCTATGTGCTCACCCGCGACCCCGCCTCGATCACCGTGCTCGATGTGGTCGAAGCGGTCGACGGTCCGGACCAGGCCTTCACCTGCACGGAGATCCGCCAGAGGGGTCCGCTGGCCACTCCGGCGGAGTCGTGCGTCGTGCCCTGTGCGATCGCCCGTGCCATGGCCGAGGCGGACGCGGCCTGGCGAGCGGCGTTGCGGGCCGTGTCGATCGCCGACCTGGTCCGGGGTGTGGACTCGGACTACGGGCCCGGTGCGATGGCGGGTATCCGGGCTTGGCTGACGGTGCCGGACGCGTGAGGGCGCCGTCGGCCGGTGCCCGCCGCTCCAGCGGTGAGACGCAGGTCACATCCGTCCATGTCACAGGGAGTCCGGCCGCCCCGTCTCAGGGATGTAGCCACTGACGACCGCAGAGGAGCACGCCATGGACGCGCGACTGAACTACTTCACCGACCCGACCGCCGGCAAGGCCTTCAAGCACATCATGTCGGTGGGCAGAGCGATCAAGGAATCGCCGCTGCCGGCCGCGACGCAGGAGCTGGTGTCGCTGCGCGTGAGCCAGATCAACGGCTGTGCCGTCTGCATCGACATGCACACCAAGGAGGCAGCCGCTGCAGGCGAGACCTCGGTGCGAATGAATTTGGTCGCGGCGTGGCGGGAGGCCACGGTGTTCACCGGGGCCGAGCGTGCCGCGCTGGAGCTGGCGGAGCAGGGGACTCGGATCGCGGATGGGGCCGGCGGGGTCCCCGACGAGGTGTGGGCGCATGCCGCCCAGCACTACGACGAGGGGCAGCTCACTGCCCTGGTGCTTCTGATCTCCGTCATGAACACGGTGAACCGGTTGAACGTCATCGCCCAGCAGCCGGCCGGCGACTACGAAGCCGGGCAGTTCCACTGAGCGCCGCCCGGCTGATCACAACGAGCCGCCTGTGTCGGCCAGTTCGGCCAGATGGACGGAGTTCATGGGAGGGGAGTGGGTGTGAGCAAGGTCGAGGACTTCGAGGAGCTGCGGCCGCTGTTGTTTTCGATTGCCTACCGGATTCTGGGCAGCGTGAGTGAGGCCGAGGACGCGGTGCAGGAGACATGGCTGCGCTTTGACGGCTCGGCGACCCGGCCCACGTCGACCAAGGCCTTTCTGTCGGCCACGGTCACACGGATCTCGATCGATGTGCTCCGTTCCGCGCGGGTGCGGCGGGAGCAGTACGTCGGGCCGTGGTTTCCCGAGCCGCTGCTGAGCGATCCCTATCAGGATCCGGAGCGGTCGTTGGAGCTGGCCGACTCGGTGTCGATGGCAGCGCTGCTGCTGCTGGAGCGGCTCAGCCCGCTGGAGCGGGCGGTCTTCCTGCTGCGGGAGGTGTTCGCCTTCGGGTTCGATGAAGTCGCCGCGGCCGTAGGGCGTTCGGAGGCGGCATGCCGTCAGCTGCTGGTGCGGGCGCGCCGGCACATGGAGGCGGGGCGGCCGCGGTTCGCCGCCGACCGTCAGGAACGGCAGGAGCTGGCGGCGCGCTTCTTCGACGCGCTGAAGAACGGCGATGTGGGCGAGCTGCAGAAACTGCTGGCCGCCGACGTGCAGCTGGTAGGGGACGGCGGAGGCAAGGCCCCGCAGCTGGCCAGGGCCGTCATGGGTGCGGAGAACGTGGCACGGCTGCTGGGCGCGTTCTTCCCCTGGCTGTTCCGGGTCGGCGTGACGTTCGAGCCGCAGGACGTCAACGGCCAGCCCGGAGCGATCTTCCGCGACCGGGACGGCAAGATCCTTCACACCCTGGTCCTCGATGTGCTCGACGGGCAGATTCAGACCGTCCGCGGGGTGAACAACCCCGACAAGCTCGGCCACCTCGGGCCGGTCGCCGACGTCTGGGCCATCGACCGCGAGGTGAGGGACGCCCGGCGGCGGATGAACCGACCTCGACCGAGGTAGTACCGCCCGTTCTGCGGGGTGGGCGGTCCGTAACGAGAGTGCGCGGGGTCACGGCTTGTTGCGCGCCTCGTCGACGACCTCGCGGATGGCCGTCGAAACCATCTGCGGCTGCTCGACGCCGATTCCGTGGCCGCTGCGAGTGTCGGTGATGTGCCGGGCGCAGAGTTCGGCGGCGAGCCGGTCCTGGGCGGCCAGCCACGCCGGCCACGTCGATCCGGTGCCTTCGACCTGGAGGTCCCACGGCTTGTCCGAGGTGAGCACGACGGCCGGCAACGGCCGTGGCATCGCCGGAGCGGCCCGGAGCTCGTGGACGCTGGACTCGTAGTCCGGTACCTCGCGCCCGTCGGCCGCGTCCATCGCCTCGATCTTGTGCATCCAGCCGGACCACTGAGCAGGTGACAGCTCCTTCTTGAGGAACTCCGAAGCGCCGTCGACGGTGACAAGACCGGCGACCTGGGGGGAGTCGGTGCGGGCGAGCAGAAGTGCGATCATCGCGCCCCATGAGGCGCCGACGATCACATAGGGGCGGCGTTCACCCGCTGCGGCGAGGACCGCTCGCAGGTCCCTGGCACCGTCTTCCGCCGTGGTGGGTTGTGACACCCGGGTCGATGGGCTCGGCCTGCCGTCGTTCCGAGTGGTTCCGGGACGGTCGTGAGCGCACACCCGCGTGAACGAAGCGACGGTCGGGAGCACCGCCGAGGCACTGGGGCGCGGCCGGGCAGCCGGATCCGTGGGATCCACGGCGAGGGCCCATTCGTCCGATGCGCCCCCTGTGCCGGACACGAGCACCACGGTGGGAGAACCACTGCCGCGGCACTCCAGAAAGATGCTGCGGCCGTTCCCGATGGGCACCGAGCGCGCGAAGCCGCCGGTAGAGGTGACGTCGCCTGTCGAGATGCCGGCGAACGTAGCGCCCGGAGCGCCGCACGCAGCGAGCACCAGCGACATCACGGCGGCGGCGACAACCGAACGCCGTCGGCGCGCCACAGTCCGGTGCGTCAGCGCCTCGCGCCGTGGTGTCAGGGCCCCGCGCCTTACGAGCACCGATCAATTGTCTCTCACGAGCCCTGCCAGTGACCTGGTGGCGATCCGGCAGCCGATGGGTAACGGGAACGCGAAGGGCCCCGGCCACAACGTGGGGGCGCCGCTCACCGTGGTCGGTCAGTAGTCGATGCTCGGGTACCAGTCGCCGCGGCCCTGTGGAGTCAGGTCGAGCAGGTGCCACACCGGGGCCAGGAGGTCGATGCCGCGCTCGTCGATGTCGTCGGCCATGCGTGGGTGGGTGGAGTAGAAATGGCGAACCGTGCCGTCGCCGTCGCGGGTGAAGACGGAGACGGTGGAGTCCTGTTCGCCGTCCTTGTCCTCGCTGCCCAGGTCGTACTTGAACGTGCTGTCGCCGGAGCTCAGGAGGCGTAGCCGGTGCCAGCCGCGGCTGCGGGCGTGCTGTCGCAGTGCGGGCAGGTCGGCCGCCGCGACGATGGCGAAGTCGGCGCTGCGGGTGATGTGGTGGGCGATGCCGTTGAGGCCGTCGAGCCACATGGTGCACATCGGGCACGGGTCGGTCTGCAGCTTGCCGTACATGAGGTGGTAGACGACAAGCGGGCGGTCGGGCGTGGTGAAAAGCCCGCTCAGAGTGACCTCGCGGACCGGTGTGTCGCCGGCGTCGAGGTCGGCCGGGCCCTCGAGGAAGACGTAGTCATCGACGGGTGGCCCCTGCGGGAGCGCCCGTCGCTGGGCCGCGACCTTCTCGCGGTGGCGCATGAGCTCGATCTCGGCCAGCCGCAGCTCTTCGCGGGCGGTGAGATAGTCGGCCGGTTCCCCGGCCAGGTTGGTGTGCCGCAACATCGAGTCCTCCTGGGACGGCCTTCCCCCCGGCCCCCGGTCCGGATCAACCCGCACTCCCGGCCCCTGTGACACCGAACCGGTCCTCCGAGTCTAGGGCGGCTCCGAGGAGCGACGACAGTTGGGAACGTGGCCCGTGCGGTGACACCGGCGAGGCGGCCTGCTCCCACGTGCCGAGCAGGGCCCGTCCCTGCGGCCGGTTCCACCGTGCCGGTCCTGCCGTGGGGGCAGCCGGGAAGGGCCGGTTAGGCCGCCAGTGCCGTTGGTTACACATGCGGGTGTCGTGCGGGGGGGGGGCGCCG
>NZ_JBEXRZ010000121.1:0-20968 GCF_040613325.1 Streptomyces sp. NPDC006283
AACGCCAAACACCCCCCCCACAAAACCCACCCACACCCCCGCACCCCCCCCGGGGGGGCCCCCCCGCGGGCCCGCGGCCCCGCCCCCCCCCCCCCACGGCCCGCGGACCGGTTTCCGGCCCCCGGGTTTTGGTATTCGGGAGCGCTACGCGCGTAGAGGGCCTTCCGGCGCGATAACTTCGCCACGCCCCCCATGACCACCACAGCCCGCCCCTTCCGCCTGCCCTCCCGCTCCTTCCCGCCAAGGAGAGTGCGTCATCACCGCGTCCAGCCCTCCTGCCGCCGTAGAACTGCGCGGCATCACCAAGCGCTTCCCCGGCGTCGTCGCCAACCACGACATCGACATCACCATCCGTCAGGGCACCGTGCACGCCCTCGTCGGTGAGAACGGTGCCGGCAAGTCGACCCTGATGAAGATCCTCTACGGCATGCAGAAGCCGGACGAGGGGACCATCACCATCGACGGCGACCAGGTCGCCTTCTCGAGCCCCGCCGACGCCATCGCACGCGGCATCGGCATGGTGCACCAGCACTTCATGCTGGCCGACAACCTCACCGTCCTGGAGAACGTCGTTCTCGGCGGCGAGAAGCTGTACGGCATCGGCGCCAAGGCCCGGAAGAAGATCCAGGAGATTTCAGACGCGTACGGGCTGAACGTGCGCCCGGACGCACTCGTCGAGCAGCTCGGTGTCGCCGACCGCCAGCGCGTCGAGATCCTCAAGGTCCTCTACCGCGGCGCCCGCACGCTGATCCTCGACGAGCCGACCGCCGTGCTCGTCCCGCAGGAGGTCGACGCGCTCTTCGACAACCTGCGCGAGCTCAAGGCCGAGGGCCTCACCGTCATCTTCATCTCGCACAAGCTCGGCGAGGTGCTGTCGGTCGCCGACGACATCACCGTCATCCGCCGCGGTACGACCGTGGGCACGGCCGACCCGAGGAGCACCACGACCAAGCAGCTCGCCGAACTGATGGTCGGCAGCGAGCTGCCCTCGCCGGAGACCCGCGAGTCGACGGTCACCGACGTCCCGATGCTGAAGGTCGACGACCTCACGCTCACCGTGACCGACCCCGACGGCGTGGTCCGCGAGGTCCTCGCCGGCATCAACTTCACTATCCACAAGGGTGAGGTCGTGGGCATCGCGGGTGTCGAGGGCAACGGCCAGACCGAGCTCATCGAAGCCCTGATCGGTCTGCGGCAGCCCGACGGCGGCGTCATCACCCTCGACAACGCCGACATCTCCCACGCGTCCACGCGCAAGCGGCGCGAGGGCGGCCTCGGCTACATCCCGGAGGACCGGCACCGGCACGGGCTGCTGCTCGAGTCGCCGCTGTGGGAGAACCGCATCCTCGGCCATGTCACCGAGGCGCCCAACAGCAGGAAGGGCCTGCTCGACCTCAAGGCGGCCCGCAAGGACACCGAGCGGATCGTCCGCGAGTACGACGTGCGCACTCCCGGCATCGAGGTCACCGCGGCCTCCCTGTCCGGCGGCAACCAGCAGAAGCTGATCGTCGGCCGCGAGATGAGCCACAAGCCCAAGCTGCTGATCGCCGCCCACCCCACCCGTGGTGTGGACGTCGGCGCGCAGGCGCAGATCTGGGACCAGATCCGCGAGGCCCGCCACGAGGGTCTGGCCGTGCTGCTGATCTCCGCCGACCTGGACGAGCTCATCGGGCTCTCCGACACCCTGCGGGTGATGTACCGCGGCCGTCTGGTCGCCGACGCCGACCCCGCCACGATCACGCCGGAGGAGCTGGGCTCCGCCATGACCGGAGCCGCCTCCGGCCACCTCGAGCACCACGAGAACGGTGAGAGCCGATGAAGAAGTTCGACAAGGACCGGTTGATCCTGGGCCTGGCCGGCCCGGCGCTCGCCCTGGTCGTGGCCTTCCTGCTCACCTCGGTGGTGCTGCTCCTCTCGGACCGCAGCCCGATCGAGCCGTACCAGCTGATGGTCGAGCAGATCGAGTTCACGGACGTCCAGGTCCTGGTCATCAACCAGACCGGTATCTATTACTTGGCGGCGCTCGCCGTCGCCATCGGCTTCCGGATGAACCTCTTCAACATCGGCGTCGACGGCCAGTACCGCCTCGCGGTCATGCTCGCCGCCGTCGTCGGTGCGGCCGTCGACCTGCCCGGCCCGCTGCACATCCTGCTGATCGTGTTCGTCGCCATGGCCGTCGGTGCCCTCTGGGCCGGTATCGCGGGCGTCCTCAAGACCACCCGCGGGGTGAGCGAGGTCGTCTCCACGATCATGCTCAACGCCATCGCGACCAGCCTGATCGCCTGGATGATCCTTCCGGCGAACCTCGGCGTGCGGCCGGAGGGGTCCAACGACCTGACCACGGGCGAGATCGCCGAGTCCGGCTGGTTCCCCGGCCTGGAGATGGACGGCGGCACCATCTACGGCTTCACCTTCGTCGCCTTCGCGCTGGGCATCGTCTACTGGTTCGTGCTGGGACGCACCCGCTTCGGTTTCGACCTGCGCGCCACCGGCGCCAGCGAGTCCGCGGCCCAGGCCAGCGGTGTCGACGCCAAGAAGATGGTCCTCACCGCCATGCTGATCTCCGGAGCCATGGCGGGCCTCGCCGGTATGCCGATGCTGCTGGGCCAGACCCACACCTACAGCCTGAGCTTCCCGGTCGGTGTCGGCTTCACCGCCATCGGCATCGCCCTGCTCGGCCGCAACAACCCGATCGGGATCCTCTTCGCCTCGCTGCTCTTCGCCTTCCTGGACAAGACGGCGGAGGGCCTCAGCCTGGAGGGCTACCCGAAGGAGATCGCCGCCATCATGCAGGGCCTGATCGTGATCGCGGTCGTCGTGTCCTACGAACTCGTCCGGCAGTACGGGCTGCGCCGTCAGCAGCAGAAGGTCGGCGAGGAGCTTGCCGCGCAGGCCCGCAAGAACAAGGAGGTGGCCGCGGCATGAGTGACGCACGCGAGGCCACCGGCCTGCACATGACGACGATTTCCGCACCGGTGCTCCCCCTGCCTTCGGCGGGCGGTACCCCCACCGCGGGCGGAGAAGCGAATGAATTGAGGACGGCATGAGCGAGTCCACGAGCACGGTCTCGATGGCGAGCACCGCGCCCAAGAAGGGCGGCGGCCGCCGCAAACTGTCCCTGCCCGTCGTCCTGCTGATCGTCGCGGGCGGACTGGCGCTGTTCTCCCTGGTACGGGTGATCAGCGGCGCGGACGACCTCACCTCCGTCGGCCAGGTCTCCGGCGCGCTCCAGCTGGCCGTGCCGATCGGCCTCGCCGGACTCGGCGGTCTCTGGGCGGAGCGGGCCGGTGTCATCAACATCGGTCTCGAGGGCATGATGATCCTCGGCACCTGGTTCGGCGCCTGGGCGGGCTACCAGTGGGGCCCGTGGACCGGCGTGGTCGTCGGAATCGCCGGCGGTGCGCTGGGCGGTCTGCTGCACGCCGTGATGACGGTGAGCTTCAAGGTCAACCACATCGTCTCCGGTGTCGCCATCACCATCCTGGCCACCGGCCTCACCCGCTACCTGTCGAACTTCACCTTCGCCGAGACCGAGGGCGGGTCCTCCAAGCAGTCCCCGCGCATCGACGCCATCGACCGGATCACCGTTCCGGGACTCTCCGACTGGCTGGCAGATCTGCAGGCCGAGCACTGGTTCTTCGTCTCCGACCTGGCCGGCGTCCTCGGCGGTCTGATCACCAACCTGTCCCTGCTGACCGTCGTGGCGCTGCTGCTCGTCCCGGGCACGTGGTGGGTCCTGTGGCGTACCTCGTTCGGTCTGCGCCTGCGTTCCTGCGGTGAGAACCCGGTCGCCGCCGAATCCCTCGGCGTCAACGTCTACAAGTACAAGTACATCGCCGTCGTCGTCTCCGGCGCGCTGGCCGGCCTCGGTGGCGCGTTCCTCGCCATCATCACCGGCATCTACCAGGAGGGACAGACCGGCGGCCGCGGCTACATCGGTCTCGCCGCCATGATCTTCGGCAACTGGATGCCGGGCGGCATGGCGCTGGGCGCGGGCCTGTTCGGCTTCACCGACAGCCTCAAGCTGCGCGGCGGTGCGGTGAACGTGCACGCCATGCTGCTCCTGCTGGCCATCCTGCTGCTGATCGTCGTGTTCTGGCAGCTGTACAAGAAGAAGTACCTGCAGGCGGTGATCTCGGCGGCCTTCTCGGCGCTGCTGTTCGCCTGGTACGCGCTCACCGACGTGCTGCCGAGCCAGTTCGTCGACGCCGCGCCGTACGTGGCGACCCTGCTGGTGCTGGCGGTGTCCGCGCAGCGGCTGCGCCCGCCCAAGGCTGACGGTCAGCCGTACTTCAAGGGCCAGGGCAAGTGACCGCGCACGACGGTTTCGACTGGGAGCCCCTGCGGGCGCGGGCGCGTGAGGCGATGTCGCACGCGTACGCCCCCTACTCGGGCTACCCGGTCGGTGTCGCCGCGCTCGTCGCCGACGGTCGTACGGTGACGGGGTGCAATGTCGAGAACGCCTCGTACGGGCTCGGGCTCTGCGCCGAGTGCGGTCTGGTGTCCCAGCTGCACGCCACCGGCGGCGGGCGGCTGACGCACTTCACCTGTGTGGACGGCCGGGGCCGGCTCCTCGTGCCGTGCGGGCGCTGCCGCCAGCTGCTCTTCGAGTTCGGCGGGCCCACGCTGCTGATGGACACGCCAGCCGGCGTTCTGCCCCTGTCGGAGATGCTCCCGCAGGCCTTCGGGCCCGATCATCTCCGCTAGTCCCGCGGCCCTTCCGCTCCGGCGGAGGGGCCGCTCCCTTAGTCTCTCTATGCGCGTAGAACCGCAGAAGATCAACCCTGGAGGAATGCCATGGACGTCATCTCCGTCATCCGCACCAAGCGGGACCGGGGCGAGCTGAGCCCGGAGCAGATCGACTGGGTCATCGACGCCTACACCCGCGGCGAGGTCGCCGACGAGCAGATGTCGGCGCTGGCCATGGCCATCCTCCTCAACGGCATGAACCGCACGGAGATCGCCCGCTGGACCGCCGCGATGATCGCCTCCGGCGAGCGGATGAACTTCGACGCCCTCTCCCGTCCCACCGCCGACAAGCACTCCACGGGCGGCGTCGGCGACAAGATCACCCTGCCGCTCGCCCCGCTGGTCGCAGCCTGCGGGGCGGCGGTGCCGCAGCTGAGCGGCCGCGGCCTCGGCCACACCGGCGGCACGCTCGACAAGCTGGAGTCCATCCCCGGCTGGCGGGCCCTGCTCTCCAACGAGGAGATGCTGCACGTCCTCGACACCACCGGCGCGGTCATCTGCGCGGCCGGCGACGGGCTCGCCCCCGCCGACAAGAAGCTCTACGCGCTGCGCGACGTCACCGGCACGGTCGAGGCGATCCCGCTGATCGCGTCCTCGATCATGTCGAAGAAGATCGCGGAAGGTACCGGCTCGCTCGTCCTGGACGTCAAGGTCGGCACCGGTGCGTTCATGAAGAACATCGAGGACGCTCGCGAACTCGCCTCCACCATGGTCGCCCTCGGCACCGACAGCGGTGTGAGGACCGTCGCGCTGCTCACCGACATGTCCACCCCGCTCGGTCTCACCGCGGGCAACGCGCTCGAGGTCCGCGAGTCCGTCGAGGTCCTCGCTGGCGGCGGCCCCGCCGATGTCGTCGAGCTGACCCTCGCGCTCGCCCGCGAGATGCTCGACGCGGCAGGCATCAAGGACGCCGACCCGGCGAAGGCGCTGGCGGACGGCTCTGCCATGGACGTGTGGCGCCGCATGATCGCCGCCCAGGGCGGCGACCCGGACGCCACCCTGCCCGTCGCCCGCGAGCAGCACGTCGTCACCGCGCCGTCCTCGGGCGTCCTCACCCGCCTCGACGCCTACGACATCGGCATCGCCGCCTGGCGTCTCGGCGCGGGCCGCGCCCGCAAGGAGGACCCGGTCCAGGCGGGCGCGGGTGTCGAGTTGCACGCCAAGCCGGGCGACACGGTGAAGGCAGGCGAGCCGCTGCTGACGCTACACACGGACACCCCGGAGAAGTTCGACTACGCGCTGAAGTCCCTGGAGGCCGCATACGACATCGCTCCGGCCGGCACGGCCTTCACGGCGAACCCGATCGTGCTGGACCGCATCGCCTGAGCCGCGACAATGGCGTGCGGCCGGCGGGACCGGCACCCGGTGCCGGTCCCGCCCAGGCACGCAGGCGCGACGGCACGACGGCATGCCACGATGAGTTCCGGGCACGGCGACGGTCTCTTCCGGTGTGGACGCCATCGAACCTGCCGTCATGCGCCTCCCCGGGAGGATCACCCCGGCCGATGTGCCGCGCCTCTGCGAGGAGTTGAGCGCACTCCTCCGTGACGACGGACGCGGGGGCCGTTCACCCACCGAGGTCTTGTGTGACGTCGGCGGCCTGGTCCATGTGAACCTGTCCGCCGTCGACGTACTCGCCCGGCTGCACCTCACCGCGCGCCGGCGGGGCAGTTGGGTCCGGCTGCGCAACGCCGGACCCGAACTGATCGCCCTGCTGGAGCTGGTGGGCCTGCCGGAACTGGCCGATGCCGCGTAGGGCCTTTCGTTCGGATCAAGCCGGGCCTGATCCGAACGACAGACCCTGAGAATCTTCGGCCCCGACCGGCTCGCCCGCCTTGTCCAGCCGCTTCGGCAGGTCGAACAGCGGGAACCAGCGCTTGGTGTCCAGGAAGAAGTCCATCCCGCCGACCTTGCCGTCCGAGAGCTCGAGGACGATGAGCGCCCACGGCTCGTACCCCTCGCCGTCCGCCGACGGGTGGTAGTGCGCGAAGGCGGGGGAGCCGTTCGCCATGGTCGGGACCAGCTTCGAGCCGCGGCAGACGTCGCCGACACCCAGCATCCAGCCCACGATGTCGTCGTGACCGCGCAGCCACAGGTCGTAGGGCGGCATGGACATCGTCGCGTCCTCGTGGAGCAGCGCGGTCAGCGCCTTCATGTCGTACCCCTCGAAGGCCGCGACATAGCGCTCCAGCAGCCGCTGCTGCTCCTCGTCGAGCGGATCCGCCGCGTCGGATGCGGCCGGGCCCTGCTCGGTGAGCGTGGCCCGGGCACGCTGCAGCGCGCTGTTGACCGAGGCGACGCTCGTGCCGAGCAACTCGGCGACCTCGCTCGCCTTCCAGGCCAGCACCTCGCGCAGGATCAGCACCGCCCGCTGCTTGGGCGGCAGATGCTGCAGCGCGGCGACGAACGCGAGCCGGATCGTCTCCCGCTCGACCGCCGTCTCCGCCGGGTCCACTATGGACGGCAGCACCCGCCCGTCGGGCACCGGCTCCAGCCAGGTGATCTCGGGGCGGGCGTTGAGCTGGGCCTGCGCGACCGGCGTCGGGCCGGACAGGTCCATCGGACGGGCACGGCGATTGCCCGCGTTCAGCATGTCCAGGCATACGTTGGTCGCGATGCGGTACAGCCACGAGCGCAGGGACGAACGGCCCTCGAACTTGTCGAAGCTGCGCCACGCCCGCACCATCGTGTCCTGGACCGCGTCCTCCGCCTCGAAGGACGATCCGAGCATGCGATAGCAGTAGCCGGTCAGCTCCTTGCGGTGCTTCTCCAGCCGCGCGTCCAGTTCCTGTGTCGTCGCGAGGTCACTCATTGGTCCACCCCTGTCACCCATCGGCACCAGCCCTTCGGAACCTACAGGAGAGGACTGACAACGGGGTCAGGTTCCGGGCTTGCGCCCGTAGACGTATACGTCGTCGCCGTTTTTCAGCAGGTTCCAGTATGCCTTCGCGTCCGCGGGGCGCATGTTGACGCAACCGCCCGAGCCGGGCGGGTTGTACATGGACTTCGTGGTGGAGTGGAAGGCCTGGCCGCCGTCGAAGAACTGCGAGTACGGCATGCTCACGTGGTAAATCGTCGACCAGTGGTCGATGTTGCGCCAGTAGATCTTCTTCGCGCCGGTACGGGTCTCCGTGCCGTCCTTGCCCGTCCGTACCGGAACCGGGCCGTACTTGAGCCTCGCGCCGTCCTGGATCCAGCTCAGCTGCCGGGTCAGGTCGACGCAGGCGATACGTCCCTTGTTCGTCGGGCACGTGCCCGCCTTGTTCGGGTTCTGGCCGGCGGCCCGCTGCGCCAGCATCGTGTTCATCGTGCGCCAGGTGAGCGGGCCCGCGTAGCCGATCGTCGGGGTGATCCCGTGCTTGGCCTGGAAGGCGCGGATCGCCCGGCAGTCGGCCGGTGACTGCCGGCCGTCCACCGGGCGCCCGAGGAACTGCTCCACCTGCTTCTGGTGCGGACCCGTCGACAGCGTGCACGACGCCGCCTGCGCCGTGCCACTGCCGAGAACGGCGGTGAGCGGCACCAGCAGCCCGGTCAGGGAGAGTACGACTCCGGTACGGCGGCGGCGCATCAGCAGGCGTCGCGGTCCGGTTCTTCCGATGTTGTCCGCCATGCTCCCCAACTCCCCTTCGTGTGCCTTCCGGTTGGGATGGTCTGACGGTTGAGACACCCGGAGGGGAGCAGTAGTTGCACGACTCCATGACGTATTTGGTGACGGCTCGGGGGCTCGGGGGGCCCGACCCCGGGCCCTATGCGGCAGCTGCCGCGAGCCGCCGCTCCTGCGACCGTGCCGCGTGCGTCCCGTAGAGCGTGATCGACACGACGCCCAGGACCGCGAGCAGCCCCAGCAGTGCCGTTCCGCCCCAGCCGCCGGCGTGGAAGGCGACCGCGCCGAGCGTGCCGCCCGCGCTGCTGCCCAGGTAGTAGGCCGACTGGTAGAGCGCCGACGCCTGGGCGCGGCCCGTCTTCGCCGTGCGGCTCACCGAGGAGGAGGCGACGGCGTGGCCCGCGAAGAAGCCCGCGGTGATCAGGACCAGGCCCAGCAGCACCGCCGTCAGCGCATCGGACAGCGAGAGCAGCAGACCCGCGGCGGTCGTGGTCACCGCCAGGTACAGCGCCCCCCTGCGGCCGAGCCGCGCGACCAGCTTGCCGGCCGCGGCGGAGGAGACCGTACCGACGAGATACACCAGGAAGATCGAACCGATCACGCCCTGCGCGAGCCCGAACGGCTCCTCCACCAGGCGGTAGCCGATCACCGTGTACACCGCGCCGAAGACGGTCATGAACAGGGCGCCGATCGCGTACAGCCGCAGCAGCAGCGGGTCGGCCAGATGTCCGCGGACCGTCTTCGCCAGGGCGAGCGGGTTCAGCGTGCCGGGAGTGAAGTGCCGAGCCTTCGGCAGCAGCGCGCGGAACACCAGCGCGCACACCAGCGCCATCACGCCCACCGCGGCGAGCGCGACGCGCCAGCCGGCGAGCTGCGCCACCCAGCCGGTGACGATACGGCCGCTCATGCCTCCGATGCTGTTGCCGGCCACGAACAGGCCGATCGCGCCGACCAGCGCCTTGGGCCTCACCTCCTCCGCGAGGAACGCCATCGCCGACGCCGGCAGACCGGCCAGCGCTGCGCCCTGCACGGCGCGCAGCGCCACCAGCCACTCGACGTTCGGGGCGAACGGCACCAGGAGACCCACCACGACGGCGACCGCGAGGGACGCGTTCATCACGGTGGTCCGTCCGAAGCGCTCGGACAGCGCACTGAGCGGCAGCACGCACAGGGCCAGCGCGCCCGTGGCGGCGGACACCGTCCAGCTGGCGGCGCCGGCGGTGACGCCGAAGTCGGCCGAGACGGCGGGCAGCAGCGCCTGCGTCGAGTAGAGGAGGGCGAAGGTCGCCATTCCGGCGGCCAAGAGCGCGAAGCTCATGCGGCGGTAGCCGGGAGCGCCGGGGGAGAGGAGGTCGGGGGACGACGGGGCGGCGCCCACGGTGGTGGACGCCTTGGTACTGGCAGGAGGCATACGTCGAAGGTAGGCCGCCGTTTTTCATGCGTCCAATGCATGAAACGGCGATAATCGTTCCCATGGTGCATGAACGCAGCTCAGGGCCTCGCCTGTCACCGGGCAGTTACGAAGAAGACATCACGCTGGAGCTGGCTCCCCGCCTCGCGTACTTCGCGGGCGTCGCCCGGCACGAGCATGTGACGCGTGCCGCGCAGGAGATGGGCGTGCCCCAGTCGACGCTGTCGCGGGCCATCGTCCGCCTGGAAGAGGACCTGGGCGTCGCGCTGTTCGCCCGCAAAGGCCGTACGGTCTCGCTCACCCCGGCCGGCCGCACCTTCCTCGCCTCCGCGGAACGAGCGCTCGCCGAGGTGGAGCGGGCCGCCGAGGCCGTGCGGGCCGACACCGACCCGCGGTCGGGCAAGGTCGCCTTCGGCTTTCTGCACACCATGGGGTCGGAGACGGTGCCCGGCCTCATCCGCGCCTTCCGCGCGGACCATCCGCGGATCCGCTTCACGCTCGTGCAGAACTACGGCGAGGCGATGATCGAACGGCTCCGGGCGGGCGAGCTGGACCTGTGCCTCACCTCGCCCGTGCCCGACGCCCCCGACCTGGTCGCGCGCCGTCTCGACGAACAGCGTCTGCGGCTTGTCGTCCCCGACGACCACCGGCTCGCCGGCCGCAGGCGCGTCCGCCTCGCGGAGGCCGCCGACGAGACCTTCGTGACCCTCGAGCCCGGCTACGGCCTGCGGCGCATCACCGACGACCTGTGCGCGGAAGCGGGCTTCACGCCGCGCGTCGCCTTCGAGGGCGAGGAGGCGGAGACCCTGCGAGGCCTGGTCGCGGCGGGCCTCGGCGTGGCCCTGCTGCCCCCGCCGGCGGTGGCCCGCCCAGGCGTCGTGGAACTGACGGTGACCGCGCCCCGGGCGGTCCGCGAGATCGGCGTCGCCTGGCTCGACGGCCACCCGGACACACCGCCGGTGGCGGAGTTCAAACGCTTCCTGCTCTCCCGACGCGGCCGCCTCCTCTCCGACTGACGGGCCGCGCCGCGAGGCCATCCGCTCGTGACGGCACGCGGCCCTGGGCCTGGACGGCGACCCGTCCGGGCCGGCGGGCTGCGCCGTGAGGCGTCCGGTCGTGACGGCGCGCGGCCCTCGGTCTCGAGGCCCCTCGCCCGTGCGCCCTCGTCGGCCCGCAGCCTTCCGCCCTTCTCCGGCTGACGGCTGCGTCGTAAGGCGTCCGGTCGTGACGGCGCGTGGCCCTCGGTCTCGAGGCCCCTCGCCCGTGCGCCCTCGTCGGCCCGCAGCCTTCCGCCCTCTCCGGCTGACGGTCCGCGCCGTGAAACGTCCGCTCGCGGCGGCGCGCGGCCCTCGGCCTCGAGGCCCCCCGTCCGCCTTCGACGGCCCTCGCCCGTCCGCCCGGCCGGCGCGCCCGCCCCCGCGTCAGTGGGCCCCGTCCAGCCGGGCGCGTTGGTTTTCCGTCAGGTCGAGGTCCACCGCCGCCAGGTTCGCGTCGAGTTGGGCCCCCGACGACGCTCCCGCCAGCGGGATGACCGGCAGCCTGCCGCCGATCTGCCGGGCGAGCACCACCTGTTTCACGGTCGCGCCCGTCTCCTTCGCGACCTCGCGCAGTGCCGCCGGCCGGGTCGGCGTGCCCGCGTGGTCGTAGTCCGGCGGCCCCGGCTCAGGACCGCAGCGCCCTGCCGAAACCCGCCGCCAGCGGCATCCTCAGCCCAAGCGGCGGCGGGGCCGCCAGCGCGTCCGTGACGGGCCGGGCGTAGTGCCTTGTGAAGAGCGATCCGCGAACGAAGTCGACAGCCAGCGCGTGCACTTCCTCCTGGTACTGGCGCAGCGCGTGCCCGTCCGAGTGCACCTCGAAGCGGCAGGTGTCCCGGTTGGACTTCTTGGCACGCTCGGCCAGTCGGTAGGAGAGCTCCGGATCGGTGCGCGCGTCCTTGGTGCCGTGCACGATCAGCACCTTGCGGCCGACCAGTTGCCGTACCGGCTCCGGCTCCGCGGCCACGTCGTGCTCGGGCAGCCAAGGGGCCAGGGCCAGCACGGAGTTGACCGCCGGATGGCCCGCCGCGTGCAGCGCGGCCCGCCCGCCCATGCCGTGACCGACCAGACACACGGGGACGTCGCCGTAGCGTCGTACGACCTCCTCGACCGCCCAGGTCGCGTCCGCCGCGAGCTGGGCGTCGGCGCCGTTCCAGCCGCGGCCGCGGTAGTGCACGCTGTGCACCGCCAGCCCGTCGTCACGCCCCGCCCTGGCGAGCGCGCGCCCCAGCGGCAGCACTGCGGCGTACGACAGGGCGGACGCCCTGCGTGCGGACTGCGGCTCGCCGTCCGGCAGCAGCAGAACCGCCCCGGCCACCGCCGGGTCGGTCCCGTCGTTCCTGGCGCCCGAACGCCCCGGCACATTGCCCAGTTTGGCCTGCGCCCCCGACCGGCCCCCTCGTGCCACCCGTGCGACCGTCGTCCAGCCACGGTCGCTCGCCCCTCCAGCCGCAGTGGCCGGACGCCCCCGCCACCGGGGCAGTGCATGGTGTGCCATGGCAGAACAGTCTCAGAAGCCGAGGTGTACTCCACCCGTACGCGCGGTCACTGTTACGTATCGACAAGCGATCCGAAGGGGCGCGCTCTACGCGCGTAGGGGCTAGAGTGCGCAGATGACGAGCCAGACCCTCAATTCGCCCACCGCGGACCAGATCCGCCGCGCCCCGAAGGTGCTGCTCCACGACCACCTCGACGGCGGTCTGCGGCCGGGCACGATCATCGAACTCGCCCGTGACGCCGGATACGAGGCCCTGCCGGAGACCGAGCCCGACAAGCTCGGGATCTGGTTCCGGGAGGCCGCCGACTCCGGTTCGCTGGAGCGGTACCTGGAGACCTTCGCGCACACCTGTGCCGTCATGCAGTCCCGTGACGCGTTGTTCCGCGTGGCGGCCGAGTGCGCGCAGGACCTCGCGGAGGACGGAGTCGTCTACGCCGAGGTCCGTTACGCCCCCGAGCAGCACCTCGAAGCGGGGCTCACCCTCGAGCAGGTCGTGGAGGCGGTCAACGACGGCTTCCGCGAAGGCGAGCGGCGGGCCAGGGAGAGCGGTCACCGCATCCGGGTGGGCGCCCTGCTCACCGCGATGCGCCACGCCGCCCGAGCCCTGGAGATCGCCGAACTCGCCAACCGCTACCGCGACAACGGCGTCGTCGGATTCGACATCGCGGGCGCGGAGGCCGGCTTCCCGCCCACCCGCCACCTCGACGCGTTCGAATACCTCAAGCGCGAGAACAACCACTTCACCATCCACGCCGGCGAGGCCTTCGGACTGCCCTCGATCTGGCAGGCCCTCCAGTGGTGCGGTGCCGACCGGCTCGGTCACGGGGTACGGATCATCGACGACATCGAGGTCGCGGAGGACGGCTCCGTGACGCTCGGCAGGCTCGCGGCGTACGTTCGGGACAAGCGCATCCCGTTGGAGATGTGCCCCACGTCCAACCTGCAGACGGGCGCAGCGGACTCCATCGCGGCGCATCCGATCGGTCTCCTCCGGAAGCTGCACTTCAGGACCACGGTCAACACCGACAACCGGCTGATGAGCGGCACCAGCATGAGCCGTGAATTCGAGCTGCTGAACGAGGCGTTCGGATACTCGCTCGACGACATGCAGTGGTTCACCGTCAACGCGATGAAGTCCGCGTTCATCCCTTTCGATGAACGACTCGCGATGATCAACGACGTCATCAAGCCGGGTTACGCCGAACTGAAGTCCGAATGGCTGTTCAAGCAGACCGCCACGGCCGGTAACTGAGCCGTCCCGGCCACCCTGCAAGCGCCTACACCGAAGCGGCCGGAGCGTCAATTCCCGGCCGCTTCACGTTGTTTGCGGGCCCTGTGCGAGGCTCACTAGCTTGCAGAGCCGCTCATGTTCCCGTCCCCAAGGACTCATTCCTTATGAAGCAGTCTGCTGCAAAGACCCTCGGTGTCGCCGCTCTCGGTGCCGCCTTCGCCGCTGTCGCCGCCGGCACCGCCTCCGCGGCTTCCGTCGTCCCCGACCCGACGGGAGCGCTCGGCGACGTCTCCCAGACGCTGCCGGTCCAGGAGGTCACCGGGAAGCTGCCCGCGGGCGCGGCCGACGCCCTGTCCGGTGGCGGCAGCGTGGTGACGGACAGCGCCTCCACGCTGCCCGGTACCGCGCAGGGCGCCGTCGGCGAGGTGGCCCCCTCCGGTTCGACCGAGCAGGTCGCCGGTCTGCTCGGTGGCCTCCCGCTCGCCGGTGGCGGTCTTCCGACCGACGCCCTGGCCGGCGGCGGCCTTCCGGTCGTGGGCGGCCTGCTGCCCGGCCTCGGAGCCTGACCTCGCACCGTAGCGTTTCGGCGTGACCCAAGCGTGGGGCGCACACCCGAAGCGGGTGTGCGCCCCACGCGCTTGTGCCAGGATCGCCGCCATGCGAGCCAAGACCACCGCGCTGTCCGTACTCGGCACCGTCTGCGCTCTGCTGCCGGCCGCAACCGGCTGCACGAGCGACGGCGGCGGGGAATCCGGCAGGGGCAACGACACCCGCCCGGGCAAGAGCGCGGCCCCGGCCACGGACACCGGCAAAGGCGGCGACGGATCCGGCGGCGACCCGTCCGTACCGCTCACCGCCCCGCAGTTGCAGCGCGCGTCCTTCACCACGGGCGATCTGCCGGGCTTCCAGATCTCGGCGGAGAAGAGCGCGCTCGCGCCCACCGGGCAGCCCACCGCCGACAAGAAGCAGTGCCAGCCGCTCGCCGACGCCATGGGCGAGAAGCCGGACCCGCGGGCGACGCACACCGTGGGCCGCGGGCTCGGTTCGCTCGACCAACTCGGCCTCGCGGTCTCCGCGTCGTTGAGCTCGTACGGCGAGGCCGAGGCCAAGAGGCTGATGGACGGCCTCGCATCGGCTCTCCCGGTGTGCGGGGCCGGATTCGAGACGGCACTGGACGACCGCGGCGCCACCTACCGCGAGGTGAAGGCGGACCCGTTCACCGCCCGGGGCGGCGACGAGACGGTCGCCTGGACCACGGTCGCCACGAACGAGGGGGCCCAGTCGCCCATCCACGTGGTCGTGGTCCGCAAGGGCGCGACGGTCGCCCGCTTCATGGCGTTCGACCTCGCACGGCGCAAGCCGCCGCGCGTGCCCCGGGAAGTCGCCGACAAGCAGCTCGCGAAGGTCGCGCAGGTGCTTGCCGGCTGAGAGCCGTCGCGCGAGGCGGTCACCAGGCGCCGGCGGCCGTCTTCTCGGACGGCAGCAGCGCCCAGAGCGCCAGGTAGAGCAGGAACTGCGGCCCCGGCAGCAGGCAGGAAGCCACGAAGATCACGCGCATCGTGGTGGCGGACGTGCCGAAGCGCCGGGCCAGCGCGGCGCAGACTCCGCCGATCATCCTTCCGTCACGGGGGCGGACAAGTGCGGCCATGGTGGGCTCCTTCGTGAGACCGTCGGTGGGAGCCTTTCCCCGGGCTCCTCATATATCCATGGTGTCGTCACGAAGGGGACGAAGCGTCGCTCCACGGGGCGATCCCGACCCTGGGAATCGTCGGGGTCGACCCCTGAGATCCCTCCTCCCGGAGCACGGCCTTGCGCCGCACCTCACGCTCCCGGCCGGTCAGCGCGGACCCGGCGCGCCTCCCCAGCAGGCGGCGGCGAAGCCGGGCACGGCCCGCCGGCACGACCGCGAGATGGGCGAGCGCCACCCCGGTCGTGTTCAACAGCAGCGAGTCGATGTCGACGACCTGGCCCGGCACACCGGTCTGCAGCAGCTCGATCCCGAGCGACAGCAGTGCGCCGGCCGCGACCGTGCGCGTCAGTGACGCCCACGGGGAGACGGCGAGCCGGCCGCTCGCCATCGGCAGCAGAACCCCGAGCGGCGCCAGCAGGAGCAGACCGCCGCCGATACGTCGTACGGCCTCGACGGGCCCGAGCTCAAGGGCGGCCTCAATCCCGGCGAAGGGTTCCAGGTTCGCCGCCGTCACCCACATCACGTCGAGTGGTCGCAGCGTCAGCCATGAGACGAGCAGCAGATGGGCGAGGAGGAGGACGAGCCCCGCCACGCGGAAGCGGATGGCGGCACTGCCGCCCGAACCTTGACGCTGCACGCCCCCCTAGACGCACGGCCGGCGGGAAACGGTTCCGCCGTTTCCCAGGAGGCGATTCCTAGGAGACGGTTGGGCCCGGTGAGGGCAGGGTGCCCGTGGTGGGCACGGCCCCTTCGGGCCGCTGCTTGGTCTGGGCGGAGCACACGTACGCGTGCGGCCGGTAGTCGCCGGGGCCGCCGAGCACCACGGCACCGCCCGCAGCCGTCGCCCTGCTCTCCGCCAGGGTGCACACGATCTGGGCCAGGGCCGGCGCCGGCAGGTCCTCCGGCTGGCGGTTCAGCCGCAGGGTGCCGACGGGGTCACCCTCCCGAGCGCCGCTCACCATCAGCGGTCCCCGCACATATGTCGCGAAGCCCGCTTCCTGCTCCGGCGACGACGGCTCCTTCAGCAGCTCGTCGAGGAGCACCTGCGCGAACTCGGGCGGGCTGTCGCCGGCCTTGCTCTCGGTGATCCTCGCCGTACGGTCGACGGACTCCAGCTGCGAGGCGCACACCATGTAGACCCGGACCGGGACGCCCTGCTCGTGTGTCTGCGGCGTGATGTTCTCGGCCGACACCTCGCACGGCACCCGCGAGGGAGCGGCTCCGGCGTCGACGGGCACCTGAGTGGTCCTGATGCCACAGCCGGCGAGCAGGACGGCGGCGGCGAACGCGGTGAGTGCCGTGAGCGTTTTGGAAGGGCGTCGTTCCGACCGGTGCGCACGGGCCTGCCTCCGCGCCGCGCCGTCGGCCGGCCCCCCGGCGGCCGTGACGTCCACGGCCCTGCCCTCAACCGCTGTCACAGCGTGTCGTCCTCTCCCCGTTCACGGCCCTGGTCCGCACCTGTGCCGCCGTCCCCGCCGTCCGCGTCGCCCGTCCCGACCGCCTCGCAGTCCGCAAGAGAGGACGCGTCGCGGGGCAGCCGCAGCACGAACACCGCGCCTTCGCCGTCGGCTGAGTTGGCCGCCGTGATGTCACCGCCGTGGATGTGGGCGTTCTCCACGGCGATCGACAGACCGAGGCCGCTGCCCTCGGAACGCGGGCGGGAGGCGCTCGCCTTGTAGAAGCGGTCGAAGACGTGCGGCAGCACCTCTTCCGGAATGCCGGGCCCGTGGTCGCGCACCTCGATCACCAGCTCGGAGTCGGCGGTGCGCACCGACACACGGACCGGCGAGCCGCCGTGCTTGAGCGCGTTGCCGATCAGATTGGCCAGGATCACGTCGAGCCTGCGCGGGTCGAGCCGCGCCATGATGCCGCGCTCGGCGTCCAGTTCCACCGCGTCCAGCCAGGCGCGTGCGTCGATGCAGGCGGTGACCTGGTCGGCGACGTCGACGGTGTCCAGCACGAGCCGCGCGGTGCCCGCGTCGAAGCGGGTGACCTCCATGAGGTTCTCCACCAGGTCGTACAGCCGCCGGGTCTCGCTGACCACCAGGTTCACGGCCGGCGCGATCATGGGGTCGAGGCTGTCGGCCTCGTCCTCCAGCACCTCGGTGACGGCGGTGAGCGCGGTCAACGGGGTGCGCAGCTCGTGCGACATGTCGGCGACGAAGCGACGGCTGGACTCCTCCCGCGCGCTCATGTCCGCGACCTTCTTCTCCAGCGACGCGGCCGTCTTGTTGAACGTCCTTGCCAGCTCGGCCAGTTCGTCCGTACCGGAGACCCGCAGCCGGGTGTCGAGCTTGCCCTCGCCGAGCTGCCTCGCCGCCTCGCCCAGCCGGTGCACCGGCCGCAGCACCGTCGTCGCGGCGGCCTGCGCGAGCAGCGCGGAACCGACCAGGGCCAGCATCGTCGCGATCCCCAGGGACCAGGCGAGGGAGTTGAGGTCCTGGCGTTCCTGGTCGAGGGACTTGAACATGTAGCCCGTCGGCCCACCGCCCACGATCCGGGTCCCGCCGACCAGATACGGCTTCCCGCCGCGCTCGGTCCGCTGCCAGAACAGGTGGTACGGCACCGAGTTGGCGGCGCTGATCTCCTGCCGGTCGTTCACCGCGTCCTGCAGCGACTGCGGCACGTCCTCCTTGGTGAACACGTCGGGGTCGGAGACGCCGACGATCGGCTTGCCCTCCGCCCGTTCGCCGATCAGCAGCACGCTGAAGCCGTTGTTCCCGTTGCCCATCTGCTCGGCGGCACGCTGGATCTCCTCCTGCGTGGGGCGCAGGGGCAGCGCCGCCGCGCGGCTCTGCATGTCCTGCCGGAAGTCCTCGAGCGCCGCGTCCTGCGTACGCGTCAGCACCGCCTCGCGGTTGAGCCAGTACGCGATGCCGGACGCGGACACGGCGGCGGTGAGCGCGACGAGTCCGAAGACCACCACCAGACGCAGCCGCAGACTGCTCAGACGGATCCCGGTGAGAATCCCGCGCCTCGGCCCGCCGCCCTCGTTCCCGGCGCCGCTCACCGGGCCGGTGCCACCGCTCACCGGCCGGCCCCGTCCGGGACGTACGCGTGGGTCACTGCGGAACGTCCAGCCGGTAACCGACGCCGCGCACCGTGCGGATCAAGGTCGGAGAGGACGGCACGTCCTCCACCTTCGCCCGCAGCCGCTGCACGCACGCGTCCACCAGACGTGAGTCGCCGAGGTAGTCGTGCTCCCACACCAGCCGCAGCAGCTGCTGCCGCGACAGTGCCTGGCCGGGCCGGCGGCTCAGCTCCAGCAGGAGACGCAACTCGGTGGGCGTGAGCTGCAGATCCTCGCCGTTCTTGGTGACCGTCATCGCGGATCGGTCGATCACCAGGGAGCCGAAGGTCGCGGAGTCCGTGGACTCCCGTTCGCCGCGGCGCAGTACGGCGCGGATCCGGGCGTCCAGCACCCGGCCCTGCACCGGCTTGACGACATAGTCGTCCGCGCCGGACTCGAGCCCGACGACAACGTCGATGTCGTCGCTGCGAGCGGTCAGCAGAATGATCGGCAGCTGGTCGGTGCGCCTGATCCGCCGGCACACCTCGAAGCCGTCGATCCCCGGCAGCATCACATCCAGCACGATCAGGTCGGGCCGCTGCTCGCGCAGCAGTTTCAGACCGTCCTCGCCCGTCGCCGCGGTGGCCACACGGTGGCCCTGGCGAGACAGCGAGAGTTCGAGGGCCGTGCGGATGGCGTCGTCGTCCTCGATCAGCAACAGGAAAGGCACGGGGTCATTCTGGCCCATGGGGAGCCCTAGTTCGACTCCCAGGGACCTCGACCCCCGTTCCCTGCACGACACCTCCCCTTGTGACGCGCCTGTGACAGTCGGCGGACAACGCCATGAAACAGGCCGGGCAGGCTTTTTCTCACCAGGAACCAAGCAGACTCCACTCGACGGGGGGCGCGAGATGAACGCACTGCACAGCACCACCTCAAGCGCAGTTGTGACGCGTCTCCACGACGTCGCGCGGAGCACCGAGAAGTCCGGCGCCGTGAACGGGCGGGGGTGCGTTCGCGGCGCCGGGCGTCAGCACAAGCCGTCGTTCATGACGGTGGTTGACGCACCCACGGGGGGAAGCGGGGAGGCGACGGGAGAGCGGACGTCCTGTTCCGAGGCCGAGTTCACGGCCTACGTCCAGGAGCGCCGCGCCTCCCTGTTCGCCACCGCCTACCACCTGACCGGTGACCGTTACGAAGCCGAGGACCTGCTGCAGAGCGCGCTGTTCTCGACGTACCGGGCCTGGGACAGGATCAGCGACAAGGCGGCGGTCGGGGGCTACCTGCGCCGCACCATGACCAACCTGCACATCAGCGCCTGGCGCCGGCGCAAGCTCAACGAGTACCCCACGGAGGAGCTGCCGGAGACGCCCGGCGACACCGACGCCATGCGGGGCACGGAGCTGCGCGCGGTCCTGTGGCAGGCGCTCGCCAGGCTCCCCGAACTCCAGCGCACGATGCTGGTCCTCCGCTACTACGAGGGCCGCACCGACCCGGAGATCGCGGAGATCCTGGACATCAGTGTCGGCACGGTGAAGTCGAGCATCTGGCGGTCGCTCCGCCGGCTGCGCGAGGACGAGGTCCTCAGCTTCGGCCGTGACGAGGAAGAGTCCTTCGGCGAGCTGGTGGCCTGAAGGCAACGGGGGAAACACGGGGGCCGCCGTTTCGGGGGAGACGGCGGACGGATCCACGGGGGACACGGGGATCCGACGGGGGAGACGAAGTGGGGCCGGACAGGCCGGGGGGTTCTGTCCGGCCCCACTCCTGTGTCGTGGCGTTCCCTTGGGGCCCGGACGCCGGCGGAACGGACCCGGGCCACGCCCTTCGCTACGCCGGCGACGGCGTCCGGCAGCGCCCCGCTGCCGCCGCCGCGAGGCGGCCCAGCGCCTCCGCCTTGTTGCAGGGGTGCGCGCCCAGTTCCGTCTGGCGGTGCACGATGCCGCGCTCCGCGCGCATCAGGCGCCAGCCTCTGCGCAGCAGGAACGGCACCGACTTGCGGCCCTCACGCAGATCTCGGGCGAGCCGGCGGCGGAACGTGGTCGACGGCCGGCCGCGCAGGCACAGCGCGTCGGCCAGTACGCCGAGTTCCTGGCAGCGCCGGACGATGTCGGCCGCGAAGATCCCCTCGGCCACGAACAGCGGCGTGCGGCCTATGTCGAGGGTCTCGGTGTCCCTCCGGGAGCTGGTGGCGATGTCGTACACCGGCACGTCGGTACGGCCGCTGCGGCACAGCTCCGCTATCGCGGAGACCGCGGCGTCCGCGTCCCAGGACGACGGGGAGTCCCAGTCGATGTCCGTGCTGCCCGTCACCACGGGAAGCGTCGGGTCGTTGCCCTCTTTGTAGAAGTCGTCCAGGCGCAGGACCGGCAGGCCGGTACGGGCGGCGAGAGATGACTTTCCGGAACCTGAGGGGCCCGCGAGCAGCACGACGCGGGTCGGAATGGGTTGGGAACTCACGGGAGACAAGTGTGACGCATCAATCGGTGCCGGGGAGCCCCCAAAGCGGCGGTTGGTACGAGCGTCACATCCTCAACTACTGTCCGCACACGCATGATTACTCGACAGGCAGGGATTCATGGCTCGTCACGCAGCTTCCAAGAACTCGCGGCGCGCACTGCTGCGCGCGGGACTGACCGTCGCGGCGGCGGGTGCCGCCCTCGGTGCGGGCGGGGCGGCCGCCCTCCTTGCCGCTGCGCACCGTCTCCTTCTTGTCGGCCTTGAGCAGCCGGTAGCTGGCGAAG
>NZ_JBEXRZ010000122.1:0-20793 GCF_040613325.1 Streptomyces sp. NPDC006283
GTCCCCGACAGCAGGACGGGGTCCTTGTCCTGGACGAGGACGGCGCCACGGGCCGCGGCGAGCGGCTGCTCGTCCAGTGCCACACCACCGAGAAGCACGGACGGCAGGCCCTCCGGCTCCGTGGGGTGGCCGCCGAGCCGTTCGGCGAGGCGGCCTGCGGCGTCGGGGTCACCGCAGACGACCGCGGTGAGCGTTCCTGCCGGGGCCAGGAGCCCGGTCGCCGGGTCGTAGAGGTCGCCGGTGAGCGGCCCGTCGGCCGCGCCCGCTGCCTGGGCCGGGTGACCGCCGGACGCACGCTGCAGCGCCAGCACCCTGGCCGCCCGCCGTGCGGACGGACGGGAGAAGGAGTACGCCATGGCGATCTCCTCGAAGTGCCGCAGCGGATAGCTCAGCAGCATGACCGCGCTGTACACGGTGACCAGTTCACCGACCGCGATCCGGTTGTCGCCGACGAGCCCGAGCCCGTACCAGACGACCGAGATCAGCAGAAGACCCGGCAGCAGCACCTGGACCGCGCTGATCAGGGACCACATGCGTGCGCTGCGGACGGCGGCCGTGCGCACGTCCTGCGAGGCGCGGCGGTAGCGCTTCAGGAACAGTTCCTCGCCGCCGATGCCGCGCAGCACCCGCAGACCGGCCACCGTGTCGGAGGCCAGCTCGGTGGCCCGGCCCGCCTTCTCCCGCTGGACGTCCGCGAGCCTGGTGGCCCGGGGGAGCAGGGGCAGCACACCGAGGGCCATAATCGGCACGCCGACGGCGACGAGGACGCCGAGCGCCGGCTGGTAGATCACCAGTCCGACGCAGACGGCCGCGACGGTGAGGGCCGCGGCGAGGAAACGCGAGACCGCTTCCACGAACCAGCCGATCTTCTCCACGTCTCCGGTCGAGACGGCCACGACCTCGCCCGCGGCGACTCTCCGGGTGAGCGCGGCGCCCAGTTCGGACGTCTTGCGGATGAGCAGCTGCTGGACCCGCGCCGCCGCCGTGATCCAGTTGGTGACGGCCGTGCGATGGAGCATGGTGTCACCGAGGGCGATGCAGACGGCGGCGAGGGCGAGAATCCCACCGGCCAGAGCGAGGCCGCTGCCGGACTTGTCCACGACCGCCTGGACGGCGCGGCCGACCCCGTAGGGGAGGGCCATGACGGACATGAAGTGCAGCATTCCCCACGACAGGGAGCGCAGCTGACCGCGCAGTTGATGCCGGCCGAGCCAGAGGAGGAACCTAGGCCCCGACCGGACGTCCGGTTGACCGGGGTCGACATACGGAAGATCGCGAATCTGCATGATGTCCCAGGTCTTCGGAAGGGCGGCACAGAACTACCAGCCTCGCGCTCTCGCCCAGGGGCGGCAAACGATTTATGGGCCTGTCATCGGGCCGCCGGACGGGCCGTCAGAGTCGTCGGTCGGTGCCGTGGAGCCGCCGTGGACGGGGCGTCAGCAGCGCGGGTCCGTGCCGTCGACCAGAGTGGAGAGCAGGCCGCCGAGGACCTCGCGCTGCTCGGCCGTCAGGGGTGCGAGGACGTCCTCCGCCGCCGCGCGGCGCGCGTCGCGCAGCGACCGCAGGGTGGCGCGGCCGGTGTCGGTGAGCTCGATCCGGGTCACCCTGCGGTTGGTCGGATCGGGAACCCGGCGGACCCGGCCGCCGGCCTCCAGCCCGTCGACCAGGCTCGTCACCGCGCGCGGAACCACCTCGAGCCGCTCCGCCAGATCCGCCATGCGCGGAGGGCGGTCGTAATGGGCGACCGTGCGCAGCAGCCGGGACTGCGCGGGGGTGATGGCGATGTCGGCCGACTCGAGCTGGCGCTTCTGGCTGCGGTGGAGCCGGCGGGTCAGCCGCAGGAGCTGCTCGGCCAGCAGGCCGTCGGCGTCGGAGGTGGTCATGCGGGAACAATATCAGGACGTTGTTCATTGTGAATACAGGTAATAATGAGCTAAGCTCCTCAAGATCGCGCCTTTTCCGTCCGAAGGAGTGCATTGCGTCCCGACCACACCACCTGGACACCACCGCCCAGGGACCCCGACCAGCCGCCTGCGGAAGTGCGGCGCATCCTCCGGCTCTTCCGGCCCTACCGCGGCAGGCTCGCAGTCGTGGGGCTGCTCGTCGGGGCCTCGTCCCTGGTGTCCGTCGCCTCGCCGTTCCTGCTGCGGGAGATCCTCGACACCGCGATCCCCCAGGGGCGTACGGGGCTGCTCAGCCTGCTCGCCCTCGGCATGATCGCCACCGCGGTGATGACCAGCGTCTTCGGTGTGCTCCAGACGTTGATCTCCACCACGGTGGGCCAGCGTGTCATGCACGATCTGCGCACCGCGGTCTACGCACAGCTGCAGCGCATGCCGCTCGCCTTCTTCACCAGAACCCGCACGGGGGAAGTCCAGTCGCGTATCGCCAACGACATCGGCGGCATGCAGGCGACCGTGACCTCGACGGCCACTTCCCTGGTCTCCAACCTCACCTCGGTCGTCGCCACCGTCGTCGCCATGCTGGCGCTGGACTGGCGGCTCACCGTCGTCTCCCTCCTCCTGCTGCCGGTGTTCGTCTGGATCAGTCGCCGGGTCGGCCGCGAGCGGAAGAGGATCACCACGCAGCGCCAGAAGCAGATGGCCGCGATGGCCGCCACCGTCACCGAGTCGCTGTCGGTCAGCGGCATCCTCCTCGGGCGCACCATGGGCCGCGCCGACTCCCTGACGGTGTCGTTCGCCCGGGAGTCGGAGCGCCTGGTCGACCTCGAGGTGCGCTCCAGCATGGCCGGGCGGTGGCGGATGTCGACGATAGGCATCGTCATGGCCGCCATGCCGGCCCTCATCTACTGGGCCGCCGGCGCCGCGATGCAGACGGGCGGGCCCGCGATCTCCATCGGCACGCTGGTCGCCTTCGTCTCACTCCAGCAGGGCCTCTTCCGGCCCGCCGTGAGCCTGCTCTCGACCGGAGTGCAGGTGCAGACGTCGCTCGCCCTGTTCCAGCGGATCTTCGAGTATCTCGACCTGCCGGTCGAGATCACCGAGCCGGCGGACCCGGTGGCGCTCGACAAGATCCGGGGTGAAGTGCGCTTCGAGAAGGTCGACTTCGCGTACGACCCCGAGCAGGAGCGGCCGACTCTCGACGGCATCGACATCGCCGTGCCCGCCGGCGGCTCGCTCGCCGTCGTCGGCCCGACCGGCTCCGGCAAGTCCACGCTCAGTTATCTGGTGCCGCGGCTCTACGACGTCACCGGCGGCCGGGTCACCATCGACGGCGTCGATGTGCGGGACCTGGACTTCGACACGCTTGCGCGGGCCGTGGGAGTCGTCTCCCAGGAGACCTATCTCTTCCACGCCTCCGTGGCCGACAATCTGCGCTTCGCCAAGCCCGACGCCACGGACGAGGAGATCGAGGCCGCCGCCCGTACCGCGCAGATCCACGACCACATCGCCTCCCTGCCCGAGGGATACGACACCTTGGTCGGCGAGCGGGGCTACCGCTTCTCCGGCGGTGAGAAGCAGCGGCTCGCCATCGCCCGCACCATCCTGCGGGACCCACCGGTCCTCATCCTCGACGAGGCGACCAGCGCCCTCGACACCCGCACGGAACACGCCGTGCAGCAGGCGATCGACGCGCTCTCGCGAGGCCGCACCACGATCACCATCGCCCACCGGCTCTCCACCGTGAGGGACGCGGACCGGATCGTCGTCCTCGACGCCGGCCGCATCGCCGAGTGCGGCAGCCACCGGCGTCTCCTCGCCCAGGGCGGCCGTTATGCCGCTCTGGTCCGCAGGGACGCCCGTCCGGCGCCTGTCGCCCGCTGAAAGGGCGACGGCGCCGCCGCTCCCGTGGGACGGGGACCGGCGGCGCCTTTCGTGAACGATCGTCAGACGAGCCAACCCACGAAGTGGACGACGCCGGCGAGCAGGTTGGTGATGAGGTCCATGGTGGTGCGTTCTCCTTGTGCAGGGTGATGTGGGACTGCGCACTCGCGGTCTGCAGCCCGTCGCTTGCGCACCGTAAGCATCGTGCACCGCGCGGCGCCCGGGCGATCAGAACGGCTACGACCACACGTTCCGACGAACAACCGCGCGAGCGTTCGCTTGTTCGCGTCGATTCGGTGGCCGGTGATCCCGGCAACCGTGCCGCCGGTCGTCGCCGCGTCGCCCTCCGCAGACTCCCGGGATCACCGGGTGGGCCGGCGTGCGATCGGCTGAGCACCGCCGCCCGCCCCGCCGCTGCCGAACGCCGGTCAGACCAGGGCCGGTTCATGGTCCAGCAGGCGCCTGATCTCCCGTACGGCTGCCCGCCCCGCCCGGTTCGCGCCGATCGTCGAGGCCGAAGGCCCGTACCCGACGAGGTGCACCCGGGCATCCCGTACCGCCCGGGTGCCCTCCACCCGGATCCCGCCGCCCGGCTCGCGCAGCCGGAGAGGGGCGAGATGGTCGATCGCCGCGCGGAAACCGGTCGCCCAGAGGATCACGTCGGCCTCCACCGTCCGGCCGTCGTCCCAAGCCGCTCCCGTCGGGGTGATCCGGTCGAACATCGGCCAACGGTCCAGGACGCCCGTCTCCCGGGCCCGCCGGATCGCGTCGTTGAGGGGCAGGCCGGTGACGGAGACGACGCTCTGCGGCGGCAGGCCGCGTCGTACGCGTTCCTCCACGCGTGCGACCGCCTCCCGCCCGGCGTCCTGGTCGAACGGTCCCTCACGGAAGACCGGCGGCCGCCGGGTCACCCACGTCGTCTCCGCGGCGACCTCGGCGATCTCCATCAGATGCTGCGTTCCGGACGCCCCGCCGCCGACCACGATCACCCGCTGCCCCGCGAACTCGTCGGGCCCCGGGTAGTCCGCGGTGTGCAGCTGGCGTCCCCGGAACGTCTCCTGACCGCGGTAGCGCGGCCAGAAGGGGCGGTCCCAGGTGCCGGTGGCGTTGATCAGGGCTCGGGTCGACCAGACGCCCTCGGAGGTCTCGACCGCGAGCCGCCCGCCCTCGCCCTCGCGAACGGCGCTCACCGCGACGGGCCGGTGCACCTGCAGCCCGAACCGCTCTTCGTAGGCGGTGAAGTACTCGCCGATCACCTCGGACGAGGGCCGCCGGTCGTCCGCCCCGGTCAGCTCCATTCCGGGCAGCGCGTGCATCCCGTGCACCTTGCCGTACGTCAGCGAGGGCCAGCGGAACTGCCAGGCGCCGCCGGGCCGGGGGGCGTGGTCCAGCACCACGAAGTCGTGGCCGGGTACCAGGCCGGTGCGCCGCAGATGGTAGGCGGCCGACAGGCCGGCCTGCCCCGCACCGATGACGACCACGTCCACTTCTCGCGCCCCAAGGTAGTTCACGCTTCTACCAACCGGGAGGGCGTCGTGGGTCTTCCCGCAGAGCTGCGCCGGCCGGCAGACGGGAGGATGGGCCCATGCCCGGAACCTTCACCACCGCAACCCTGACCATCCGCACCGGCTCACAGGAGACGGTCACCGACCTGACGCACGCCTGTGAGCGCTTCCTCGGGGAGCACGCACGCGGCGCCGACGGCCTGCTGAATCTTTTTGTGCCCCATGCGACGGCCGGCATCGCCGTGCTCGAGACGGGCGCCGGGAGTGAGGACGACCTGCTGGCCGCGCTCCACACCCTGCTGCCCGCCGACGACCGTTGGCAGCACCGCCACGGCAGCCCCGGCCACGGCAGGGACCACGTGCTGCCCGCGCTGGTGCCGCCGCACGCGACGCTGCCTGTGATCGGCGGCCGGCTGGAGCTCGGGACCTGGCAGTCCGTGTGCCTCGTGGACACCAACAAGGACAACCCGGACCGCCGGGTACGTCTGTCGTTCCTCGGGTAGCCCCGGTGTGGAACTCCGCTGCGCCGGCGGCCGAGGCGCTGCGCGCCCCGGCCCGAACCCGAGAAGAAATCAGTCCTTGTCGACGCGCTCGCTCAGGATCTTGCCGTTCGCGGCATCGACGTAGTAGGTGGTCTTGCTCCAGTCCTGCTCGTCGACCACGTCGACCAGCCAGACGAGCCGGCCCGCGTCGTCGTAGTCCAGCTCCACGGTCGTGACGACGCCCGGCTTCTTGTCCGTCGCGGCCTTCACCGCTTGCTGGGCCGTCCACTTGGCCTTGCCGAGACGGTCGGCGACCTCGCTCTTGTCGTCGGCGTCCTGGTCGGGCTCGACCTCGGACTGGACCGCGCTGCCCGTGACCGCGTCCACGAGGACGGTGTGAGTGGTGCCGTCCTGGGTGGCGACCTTGGCCTCCCATTCGGGGCCGCCGGGGCTCGGTGCGGGACTGGCGGTGCTGCCGCCCTCGTGGCGTTGCAGCTCGATCTCGAGCAGCTTCGAGCCGGAGACTTCGCCCGTAGCGGTGGTGGCCGCCTTGTCCCAGGTGACCTTGGTCGCCGGGATCAGGCCCTGGCGCTCCGCCTGGTCGTCGGTGAGGCGGGTCGCCGTGCTGGTGGGTGACGCGGGCTCGGTGGGGCTCGCGGTCGAGGTGTATGTCGGGGTCGCCGTCGGGGTCTGGCCCGCGGCGTTGACCTGTGTTCCCTTGTCACTTCCGCAGGCGGTCAGCAGCAGAGCCGCGCTGACGACGGTGCAGGCGGTCAGCGCGGCTCGGAGCCGGACGTTGTGAGTGTGAACATTCATGTCGCCACGCGTAACCGCGAGGCCGGCCGGCGTCACGGTCTGCCCGGAAGATCACTCGATCGAGCCGCGCGCGGCGCGCTTGGTCACCAGTAGTGCTTACGGCCACCCACGGCGTGACCCAGGGCTCCCGCCACCCAAAGGATCACTCCGACGGCGATCAGAACGATTCCGATGGTCCAGAGGATGCCGATTCCTGCCACCGCACCGATGACCAGCAGGATGAGTCCAAGAACAATCATGTCGGCCTCCAGGGAGGGGAGCTTCTACGAGCCGGTTGCCCGCTCGTCACCAGGGCAAACGCCCGGGGCGCAGGCGGGTTGGTCATGGCTCGGGCCGGGTGGTCGATGCCCTGCCGGCCCAGGGTCGTCAGGCCTCCGGGCCGGGATGGTCAGGCCCCCGGGCCGGGGTCGGGATGCACCGGAGCCGTCATCCCCGCCCGCGCGGCCTCGAGCTGGGCCGAGAACGCCATGCCGAGGAACAGCGCGATACCGGTGAGGTTCGCCCAGAGCAGCAGTGCGACAAACGCCGTCAGGGGGCCGTAGACGGCGCCGAACGATCCGCTGCGCTCCACGTAGAGGGCCAGCAGCCAGGTCGCGGCGATCCACAGCCCCAGATGGACGGCGGAGCCGAACGCCAGCCAGGTGTATCCCGGTTGGGTGCGCCGCGGCGACCAGCGGAAGATCACCGCGGAGGCGACCACGGCAAGGGCGACACCGAGGGGGATCTGGACCCAGTGCCACCATCCGGGCAGTCCCGGGGCCATGCCGGTCGAGTCCACCACCGCCTCGGCCACCGTGTCCCCGGCCACGAGCACGAGGAAGCCGACCGCCATGGGTGCCCCGGCGGTCATCGAGAGAACCAGGCTCCTGCCGTACTTGGGAAGGAAGGGGCGGTCGCGTTCGATTCCGTAGATGCGGTTGGTGCCGCGCTCGATCTGCGCCATGGCCGATGCCAGGTTGACCGTGGCGAAGCCCAGCCCGAGCCACATGGCGATCGCGCCCGCCACGTCCGTGCCCGCGCTGCGGCGCCCCTCCGCCAAGGCGTCCTCGATCAGCGCGGAGCTCGCACCCGGCGCGATGCGGGTCAGCACGAGCTCGACGGCCCGGCCGGCACTCTCTGTATGAAGAGTGGTGGCCAGACCGACGAGCGCGATGGTGAACGGGACCATCGCGAGTGCGACCTGGAACGCGAGGGCCCGGGAGTGGCTGAAGCCGTCGGCGTAGCGGAAGCGGAGGAAGGCGTCGACGAGGAGCTTGCGCCCGCCGTACCGGCGCAGAGCGGCCCACGCCTCGTCGCCCGACAGCTCCTCGCCCGCCATGTCCCGCGTCTGCGGAACGTGCACTGCCGTGCCCATGCCTGCTCGCCCTCGTCTCCATGCCGGCGTCTCGTCGGCGCCTGCCCCCTCGCCATGCGGGGATGCACCCCGACCTGCGGGCAGTATCGTTGCCGTACGGCAAATTTTGTGTCGGATCATCGGACTTGCCGACGGCCCGCGCCGTCGTACTGTGCCATCAAGGGACGTGGCCCGGCACGCCGGGCCACGTGGGGCCGATGCCGAGAGAAGCGGGGAGACGTGGACAAATTCGCCGCTGTCGAGCGGGCTCTGCGCAGCGCCGCGCCGCACACCCTGCTGAGCGTGGTGACCGTCGCGCTCACGGAAGAGTACGGCGCCGAGCGCGTCGAACTCCGGTTGGCGGACTACGGGATGCGCTCCTTGCAGGCCGTCGAGAACGTGCCCGGCACGACGGAGCCGGTGCTGATCCACAACAGTCCCCAGGGCCGCGCCTTCGGCGCCCAGGAGCCCTCTGTGACGACCGGCGCCGGCACGGTCGACGTCCATGTGCCCGTCACCATCCGTGGCGACCGTATGGGCGTGCTGTCCGTAAGGCTGCCGGAGGACCGCTATGAGCAGTCGCAGCAGGGGGAGATTCAGCACATCTGCGAGGCGCTGGGCCACGAGATCCTGGTCGCCGAGCGCGACACGGACCTCTATGTGCTGGCGCGCCGGGCCGCCCGGCTGACGCTCGCGGCGGAGATGCAGTGGCAACTGCTGCCCGGGCATTCCTGCGCACGCCGGGAGTTCGCCATCGGTGCCCACCTCGAGCCCGCCTATGCGATCTTCGGTGACAACTACGACTGGTCGGCCTCCGCCGACCATCTGACGCTGACCGTCACCAACGGCATGGGGGAGGGGATAGAAGCGGCGCTGCTGACGAACCTCGCTGTCAACGCGCTGCGCAATGCCCGACGCGCCGGTGTCGATCTCGCCGGTCAGGCCGAGCTGGCGGGCCAGGCCGTCTACGCCCAGTACCGCGGCAGCGCGCACGTGTCCGTCCTGCTGTTGCGTTTCGACCTCGACACCGGTGAGTTGGAGACGGTGGACGCGGGCTCGCCCCGCATGTGGCGGTTGCGTGAGCGCTCGGTGGAGTCCTTCGCCTTCGACGCCCAGCTGCCGTTGGGAATGTTCGAGGACACCGTCTACGTCGCCGAGCGCTTCACGGTGCTGCCCGGTGACCGCCTCCTTGTCGGGAGCGACGGTGTGTACGAAGCGTCGTCCCCGGCGGGGGAGGCGTACGGGCAGAGGGCGCTGGCGCGTTCGCTCATGGCCACGAGGCTGCTGCCGCCGACCCAGGTGCCGGGCGCCGTGCTGCGTGAACTCGCCCAGCACCACGGTGAACCCCCGCTGGACGACGACGCGCTGGTCGTGTGCCTCGACTGGTACGGGCGGGAGGGCGACGTGGACGCCGGTGCGCCGAGCGCGCGGGCGCGCTGACGGGAGGCCGCCGGTGGCTGTCGCGGTCCGTCCGTCCCAGGAGCGTTCCGGCGCAGCATTCAGGCGGAGCGCGACGAACGGGTCGATGGGCCGTGCTCCCGGTCCGGGTCCGCCCGGGCCGGGCCGGTCCGGACCTGCTCCGTCGCCCGGAGGGCGTCACGGAAGTCGTGCAGGCCTTCGAGCAGTGCGCTGCGCGCCGCGGGCGTCATGGCGCCGATCGGCGCCAGCAGCATCTCCTCGCGCCGCGACCGCAGCTCGGCCAGGTGGGACTTTCCGCGCTGGGTCAGACGCAGGGTCAGCTCACGCCGGCTCACCGGGCTGGGGGTGCGCTCTACGAAACCCAGTGCCTCGAGGCGGTCGCAGAGGCGGCTGACGGACGACGGGGCGGCACCCAGCAGATGGCCGAGCCTGCGGAGATTGATTCCCTCGTCGTGCTCCAGGCTGTACATCACACGCAGCTGGGACGCGGAGACGGTCGACGGGGCGGCCGTGTCCCGGCCCCGCTCCCACAGGACCCCGAGGAGTTCGACGACCTGGCAGGCGGCTCGCGCGGCTTCGGTGGAGCGCTGCGGACGGGGGGCGGGACTGGTCGTCATACCTGCACACTCCGCATCGGATCCGGACGCAACCGTATGTCCTTTGTGTGTACCCACCCGGGAGTGACCGTATTTGCGCCGGGGCTCCCGGCGAGGATCCGCCGGGGGGCTTGTCTGCGAGTTCCGCCGGGAGCCTCGCCGCGGGGTCCCGCCGTCCCGGCTTGACCAATTCTTGCGTTAGGGCAACTGTTGTGGGGGAAGAAGGGTCCGCGACGGTGAGCCGCGGGCGCGTGCGCCCAACACTTAGGGAGGCGTCATGGCCACGGTGGCAGCAGCGACAGTGGAGCAGCCGATGGACCTGGACGAGACCTCTCCTGCCGACGGCCCGGGCGCCGACCGGCTGCCACGCGTCGACGACGCCTCCGGGATGGCCACTGCGGACGCCCGGTCGCTCTCGAAGCTGTTCTTCGACAGGCTGCGACAGCTCGAGGAAGGCACGCCGGAGTACCAGTACGCGCGCAACACCTTGATCGAGATGAACATCTCGCTGGTCAGGTACGTCGCGCGCCGCTTCCGAAACCGGGCGGAGCCCGACGAGGACGTCGTCCAGGTGGGCACGATCGGCCTCATCAAGGCCATCGACCGGTTCGACCTCAGTCGCGAGGTCGAGTTCGCGACGTTCGCCGTCCCGTACATCCTGGGCGAGATCAAGCGGTTCTTCCGGGACACGAGCTGGGCAGTACACGTGCCCCGGCGGCTCCAGGAGCTGCGGCTGGAGCTGGTGCAGGCGTCCAACGAGCTGTCCGGCACGCTGCACCGCTCACCCACGGCATCGGAACTGGCCGAGCACATGGGCCTGCCGGTCGAAGAGGTCTCCGAAGGCCTCATCGCCATGAACGGCTATGTGGCCGGCTCCTTCGACGTGCCCAGCACCGAGGGTGGTGACAACGGCGAGGGCTCCATCGCCGACCGCTTCGGAGACATCGACCCGGCTCTGGATCTCGTCGAGGACCTGCAGGCGCTCAAGCCCTTGCTCGAAGAACTCGGCGAGCGGGACCGTCTTATCCTGCAGCTCCGTTTCGGCGACGAGCTGAAGCAGTCGGAGATCGGGGCGAGGCTGGGCATCTCCCAGATGCAGGTCTCACGGCTCCTCAGCCGCACGCTCGCGAAGCTGCGCAAAGACATGCTGACCTAGGGCCTTTCGGGGCCGGGCGGGCGCCGGCACGTGAACCGGGGAGCCGGATCACGCCGAACGGGCGTCCTTGGGCGAGGAGTTGCGTTGTGCGGCGCCGAGTCCCGCTCCGCCCAGCGCGTCCTGGAAACTGGTGAGGCCCTTCAGCAGGGCGTTGCGCCCCGAAGGCGGCATGCCGGCCACCACCGCCAGAAGTGCCTCCTGCCGCTGGGCCCTCAGGTCGCGCAGGTAGGCCTTGCCGCGGGCGGTCAGGTGCAGTTCCAGCTCCCGTCGGCTGACCGGACTGGGGAGCCGCTGGACGAACCCGAGGGCTTCCAGGCGGTCGCACAGGCGGCTGACCGACGGCGGAGTCGATCCGAGGACCTCGCCCAGGGTGCGGAGGTTGATCCCCTCCTCGCGGTCCAGGCTGTACAGCACGCGGAGCTGTGACGCCGACACGGGGGTCGAGGACACCATGTCCCTGCCACGTTCCCACAGCACTTCGAGCAGCTCGATGAGTTCTCGGGCAGCACGAGCGGTCTCCTTCTGCCGCTCATGGGAAGCAGCGGGTTTCGCGTCCATAGGGGATGACACTCCGCATCAGACATTATCGGCCGGTCAGCCGCACAACACCCTATCTTTCCACCGAAGGTCTCCATGGTGCCTTGGGCCGGGCTTGCCATGCCTGAAGGCCTTCGTGCGGGCTCTCGCCCGGAGCGCACCAGGATCGCGTCGAACGTCGTCGGCCTCCCCGACCCGTGGGCTTGGTGACGGAATTCGTGCGTGGTGTCACTCCGCGAAACCGGGGAAGCCGAATGGAGGCAGAGACGCGTCGCGAATTGACACCGAGAAGGAGGCACCACGTGATGATCGTTACTTCAGCTGAAGCGGACATCGGCGACGCACGTCGCGCCACTTCGGAATATGTGGGCCGAGCGTGCCCGCACGCTGATGTGGACGACGTGGTCCTCGTGGTGTCCGAGCTGGTGACCAACGCGGTCAAGCACACCGTCGGCTGGTGGCGACTGAGGGTCGAGGTGTACCGGAACCGGCTGGTCGTGGACATCGACGACGCCGACTGGACCGCTCCCGTGGAGCGGCCCGCCGACTTCGACGCGACAGGAGGCCGGGGCTGGCACATCGTCCAGCTGCTGGCCGGCGATGTCGAGGTGCTGGAGCGGTCGAGCGGCAAGACCGTGCGTGCCAGCTGGTCCTGCGGCTCGGCCGCGGCCCCGCACTGCGCCTGAATCTCCTCGATCCCAGGCGGGGTCTCCGAGCACGGTGGCGTTCGTGGGGGAACAACTCCGTTCAGTGAAACGGAAGTTGGCTTCGAACGATCAAAGGCGCCTCCCGAGGAGACGGGCGCACGACGGCGCCGAGGCTCCGGAAGTGCGCGGAACTCGCAGGCATCTCGTGTACACGGAATACGCACAGTTTCCGCACTTCGTCGGCTCGGTTGCCCGTGGACGACGGGAATCGCCCTTTCGAATAGGTGAGTTCGGGCCGTCGGTAGTTTGAGCCCGGCCTCATCGGTGAGTCGGAAGGGACGCCCGCGGAGCGCGGGCGTGGGACCGGGAAATTCGAGAGAAGGGAAGGGTGACCGCACCATGAGGAACTGGCGGAATGACGCGGCCTGCCGTGACGAGGACCCGGAGCTGTTCTTTCCCATCGGCACCACAGGGCCGGCGCTGATGCAGGCCAAGGAGGCGAAAGCCGTATGCCGGCGGTGCCCGGTGGCCGAGAAGTGTCTCGAGTGGGCCATGGAAGTCGGCCAGGACTCCGGGGTGTGGGGCGGACTGGACGAGACCGAGCGCCGCGCGCTCAAGCGCCGTGTGTCCCGCCGGCGCGCCAAGGCCGCCGAAAGCTGACGTTTCCTCCGCGAGCTGAGCCGGGGTACTCTGCCTCGTAATTTGTCGTATGACAACGGTCATGCCGACGTGTCGAGGCTTGAGGATGGTCATGGCTGATACGACGGTCGAGAGTTCGCGTCCGGTGCCGCGGTCGCGTGCGCGCGCGGTGGGCAGGGTGGCGGAGCCGGAACTGCGCCAGTTGCTGGCCGGGCTCACCGCCGTGCGCGACGGCGACTTCGGCACCCGGCTGCCGGACGAGGCGGACGGCCTGCTGGGCGAGATCGCCGGTGTGTTCAACGGCATGGTGGACCAGCTCTCGCTGTTCACCTCCGAAGTGACCCGGGTCGCCCGCGAAGTCGGAACCGAGGGAACCCTGGGCGGTCAGGCCGAGGTCCCGGGTGTCTCCGGCACCTGGGCGGACCTGACCGATTCCGTCAACGCGATGGCGGGCAACCTCACCACCCAGGTCCGTGACATCGCCCATGTCGCCACGGCGGTCGCCAGGGGCGATCTGTCGCAGAAGATCGACGTGGACGCGCGGGGCGAGATCCTGGAGCTGAAGAACACCATCAACACGATGGTCGATCAGCTCTCCTCGTTCGCCGACGAGGTGACGCGCATGGCGCGGGACGTAGGCACCGAAGGGATCCTCGGTGGCCAGGCCGACGTCAAGGGCGTCTCCGGCACCTGGCGCGACCTGACCGACTCCGTGAACTCCATGGCGGGCAACCTCACGGCCCAGGTGCGTTCCATCGCCCATGTCGCCACGGCGGTCGCCAGGGGCGATCTGTCGCAGAAGATCGACGTGGACGCGCGGGGCGAGATCCTGGAGCTGAAGAACACCATCAACACGATGGTCGATCAGCTCTCCTCGTTCGCCGACGAGGTGACCCGCGTCGCCCGCGAGGTCGGCACCGAAGGACGTCTCGGCGGCCAGGCCCGGGTGCCCAACGTCGCCGGCACCTGGAAGGACCTGACCGACAACGTCAACTCCATGGCGAACAACCTGACCGGCCAGGTCCGCAACATCGCCCTGGTCACCACCGCCGTCGCCAACGGAGACCTGTCCAAGAAGATCGACGTCGACGCGCGTGGCGAGATCCTGGAGCTGAAGACGACCATCAACACGATGGTCGATCAGCTCTCCTCCTTCGCTGCCGAGGTGACCCGCGTCGCCCGCGAGGTCGGCAGCGAGGGCCGGCTCGGTGGGCAGGCCGAGGTCGAAGGCGTCTCCGGCACCTGGAAGCGCCTCACCCAGAACGTCAACGAACTGGCCGGCAACCTCACCCGTCAGGTGCGGGCCATCGCCGAGGTCGCCAGCGCCGTCGCGGAGGGCGATCTGACCCGGTCGATCACCGTCGACGCCTCCGGCGAGGTCGCCGAACTCAAGGACAACATCAACTCCATGGTCGAGTCCCTGCGTGAGACGACGCGGGCCAACCAGGAACAGGACTGGCTGAAGTCGAGCCTCGCCCGGATCTCCGAACTCATGCAGGGCCACCGGGACCTGGCCGTGGTCGCCGAGCTCGTCATGGACGAACTCACCCCGCTCGTCGCCGCCCAGTACGGTGCGTTCTACCTCGCGGAGGAGACGCCTTCAGGCACCGAACTGAGGCTCGTCGGCTCCTACGGGCGCCCGGCGGACGACGCCGGCCACGACCGGTTCAAGCTGGGCGAGTCCCTGGTGGGGCAGGCGGCCCGCAGCCGGCGTGTGATCGCCGCCGACGGTGTGCCCGGGGACTACATCCGGATCTCGTCCGGGCTCGGAAGCACCACGCCGGGCAGCCTGATCGTGCTGCCGATCTGCGTGGACGACCAGGTTCTCGGCGTCATCGAGCTGGCCTCCTTCACCGCGTTCACCCCTGTGCACCGGGACTTCCTCGAGCAGCTGATGGAGACGGTGGGAGTCAACGTCAACACCATCGTCGCCAGCGCCCGCACCGACGAACTGCTGGGTGAATCGCAGCGGCTCGCCGCCGAACTCCAGTCGCGCTCCGAGCAACTGCAGGTCCAGCAGGACGAACTACAGCGCTCCAACGCCGAACTGGAGGAGAAGGCCGCCCTGCTGGCCGCCCAGAACAGCGACATCGAGACCAAGAACCTGGAGATCGAGCAGGCACGGCAGGAGCTGGAGGACCGTGCCCAGCAGCTGTCGCTCGCGTCCAAGTACAAGTCCGAGTTCCTGGCCAACATGAGCCACGAGCTGCGCACCCCGCTCAACAGCCTGCTGATCCTCGCCCAGTTGCTGGCCCAGAACCCGACCCGGAACCTGACCGCAAAGCAGGTCGAGTACGCCGGCATCATCCACTCCGCGGGCTCCGATCTGCTCCAGCTGATCAACGACATCCTCGACCTCTCGAAGGTCGAGGCCGGAAAGATGGATGTGAACCCGGAGCGCGTCGCGCTGCGGCAGCTGCTCGACTACGTCGAGGCGACCTTCCGGCCCCTCACCGCCCAGAAGAACCTCCAGTTCACCATCACCACCGCGCCCGGCGTACCGGGCGACGTCCTGACGGACGACTCCCGGCTCCGGCAGGTGCTGCGGAACCTGATCTCCAACGCGGTCAAGTTCACCGAACGCGGCAGCGTGGAACTGCGCATCGAGCCGGCCGGTGACGGCGACCTGCCCCGCCCCGTGCAGCGCGGCGGCGACGTCGTGGCGTTCCGGGTCAAGGACACCGGGATCGGCATCGCCGAGCAGCAGCGCGAGGCCATCTTCGGCGCCTTCCAGCAGGCGGACGGCACCACCAGCCGCAAGTACGGAGGCACCGGACTGGGCCTGTCGATCAGCCGGGAGATCGCGCATCTGCTCGGCGGCGCCCTCACCGTGGAGAGCACGCCGGGCAAGGGCAGCACCTTCACCCTGTACCTGCCCGTCGCCCGCACCGACTTCCAGGAGGAGACGGCCGGCGTCCCGGCCGCCCCCGTCCGTGACGCGTCCGCGCCGCTGACCGCCGACGGGCAGCGCCCCGCGGCCACGACCGCCGGACCGCCACGACAGCCGCGCAGGCTGCTCGTCATCGAGGAACGGCCGCACGGGCTGCTGTCCCTCGTCGCGGAGAGCGCGGTGGCCGAACTCGCGGCGGGAGGCGGGAGCGACCGCGAGGACATAGAGGTCATCGCGGCGGTCGGGCCGCAGGAAGCCGCCGCGGCCCTCGCCGCCGCGCCGTTCCACTGCGTGGTCCTCGAACTCGACATGGCCGACGGGGGAGCCCTGCGCTTCCTCGACGCGATGGACGGAGACGCCGCACTGCGCACCGTGCCCGTCCTTGCCCACAACAACCGGCGCCTCGACGCCGCGCACGAGCGGGCGCTGCAATCGCGTGCGAAGGAGCGGCCGATGGAGCTGCTCTCCAGCCTGGACGAACTGCGGGAACGGATCGCGTTGCACCTCTTCGCCGAACAGCCGGGCGACGTCGTGCCGCTGGTCCGTGCCGGAGAACCCCGTCCGCAGGCCCCGCAGCACCTCGACGGCACTCTCCACGGCCGGACCGTTCTGGTCGTCGACGACGACGCCCGCAACCTGTACGCGATCAGCGGCATTCTGGAGCTGCACGGGATCCAGGTCCTGCACGCGGAGAACGGCCGCAAGGGGATCGAGGCCCTGGCCGAGAACCCGGACATCGACCTGATCCTGATGGACGTGATGATGCCCGAGATGGACGGCTACACGGCGACGGCGGAGATCAGGCGGATGCCGGCGCACGCCGACCTGCCCGTCATCGCGGTCACCGCGAAGGCGATGCCCGGAGACAGGGAGAAGAGCCTTGCCTCCGGCGCCAGCGACTACGTCACGAAGCCGGTGGACGCGGGTGACCTCATCGCCTGTGTCCGCCGTTGGCTGGACGGCCGCTAGAGCCTTCGCTCCGAGCCGGACCACGACGGGCACCTGTCCGGTGTCCTCCCCCATCACGCAGCATCCCATCGAGGAGTCAGCGCCTTGAGTGCTCCTGAACACCGCGGAGACCCCACCGGGGACGAGGTGCTGCCCTCCGACTCCGGACGGCAGCCGCAGCTCTCCAGGGTGACGGTCGTCCACACCCCCGGCGTCGTGCTCCCGCCCGGTGCCGGCGGGCCGCCCGCTCCGGTGCCGGGAGCCGTTCCCGCGCCGGGCGCCGCTCCGCAGGACACCCTCCCGGGTCACACCTCGACCGTCGGCCGGCTTGCCGCCACGGTCGAACGGCTCCGCGGGGAAGTGCGGGCGGCACACGCCGCCGCGGACGGCCGCGCACTGATCGAACTCGCCAAGGGCGTGATGATCGAGCGGCTTCGCTGCGGGCCCGCGCAGGCGGCGCGTCAGCTCTCCGAACTCGCCGAGCAGGCCGGCCTGTCCCAGCTGGCGCTGGCCGCTGACATCATCAACCAGGCGGCCCAGGACCGTGTCGCCGAAGTGGCCGACGACTTCGTACGGCGCACCAACGGCGAAGCCGGGCCGGAGGAGGACGGCGACGCGTCCGTCGCCGTACGTCTGCGCACCGCGGAGAGCGCCGCGCTGGCCGCAAGCGACACCCAGGCCGTCGCCGAATCCCTGCTCGAACACGCGCTGGCCCCGCTCGGGGCCACGGCCGTGGCCGTCTGGACGGCGGGCTCGGACGCCTCGCTCACCCTCTGCGGTCACGCCGGGTTCAGCTCCGACGAGGCGGCGCGCTGGCGCTACGTACCCCCCGGTGTGGCGACCGTCGCCCGCCAGGCGCTGAGCGGGCCGCACACCGTGCGGATCCGTTCCTTCGCCGACGACGAAGTCCCTTCCATCGGACGTACCCAGACACCCGAGGGCGGACGTGTCGCGCTGCCGGCCGGGACCGGCGGTCGTGTGCACGGGGTGCTGGAGATCTGCTGGCCCCAGCCGCTCGCGCCCCAGTCGCCTGCCGTCGAGCGGCAGTTGGAAGCGCTGGCCGAGCTGTGCGCCCACACCCTGGAAAGCCACCCCGACGGAGCCGGGCACCACCCGGCCGGCGGCGAACTCGCCGATGTCTCCGAACTGGTCGACCTGGTCGACGGCCTGTACGACCCCGCGCTGGTCCTCACGCCGCACCTCGACGCCGAAGGCCACCTCGTCGACTTCCGTATCCGCCACGCGAACAGCCGCTTCATCGACCCGGCGGGACGCGTCCGCGGCGCCGTCAACGGAGCGCTGCTGCTGGAGGCATACCCGACGGCCGCGGACGACAGCGAGCTCTTCGAGAAGATCGAACGCGTCTACGCCACCGGCGAGCCGTTCCGCGCCCGGCGGATGACGCTGACCGCCCTCGTCGACCAAGTGCCGCTGCCCTCCGTCGCCGACCTCAGCATCAGCCGGCACGGCGGCAGCGTCCTCCTCATCTGGCGCATCGAGGACGAGACGGCGCGCCTCGCCAGCCTGCTCCAGCACGCGCAGCGCCTCGGCCGCATCGGCGGCTTCGAGGAGAACCTCGTGACCGGCGAGATCACCTGGAACAGCCAGCTCTTCGCCCTGTACGGACTCGATGTTGGTGACAACGCCGTGCCGCTGCACGACCTCGCCGACCACGCGCACCCGGACGACGCCGTCGCCATCGGCCGGTTCCTGCAGGCGGTGCTCCACCACCGCCGTGCCACCTCGACGGCGTTCCGCCTTCAGCGTCCCGACGGAGTCACGCGCCACATCCGGGTCATCGCCGAGCCGGTCCTCGACGCCGACGACCGGCTTCTCGCCGTACGCGGTGCGTACCAGGACATATCGTCCCAGCACTGGACCGAGGTGGCCCTCGCCGCCACCCGCGACCAGCTCGCGCAGACCGAACAGGAGTCGGCCGAGCGCAATCGGCTGGCCCTGCAGCTCCAGCACGCCATCATGCCGCCGTCCCGCGCCCCGCTGGACGCTCCCGGCCTGCAGGTCGCGGTGCGCTACCGGCCCGCGGAGACGGAGTCGCTGGTCGGCGGGGACTGGTACGACGCCGTTGTGCTGCCGTCCAAACGGATCCTGCTGTGCGTCGGGGACATCGCCGGCCACGGCATCGACGCGGCGACGGGCATGGTGGTCCTGCGCAACGCCATGCGGGGCCTCGCCGTCACGGGCGCCGGCCCGGGGCAGCTGCTCTCGTGGCTGAACATCGTGGCGCACCACCTCACCGAGCAGGTCACCGCCACCGCGGTCTGCGGCGTCTTCGACCCCGAGACCCGTGTCCTGCGCTGGGCGCGGGCGGGCCACCTGCCACCGGTACTCGTCCGCGGACGGGAGGCGAACACCCTGCCGATCCTCGGCGGCCTGCTCCTCGGTGCGCTCGCGGAGGCGCAGTACGAGGAGTCAGAGGTGCAGCTCGAACCGGACGACACGCTGCTGATGTACACGGACGGTCTGGTCGAGCGCAGGGACACCGGAGTCCACGAGTCCCTCACCCAGCTCCTCGCCACGGCCGGCGCGCCCGCCGCCTCGCTCGAACGCCGGCTCGACAGACTGCTCACCCACAGCAGGTCGGACACGGACGACGACACATGCCTCATCGGCGTGCACGTGTCGTGAGCGGGCGCCCCTGGCCTCCCCGAGGCCGCAGTACAGTGACAGGCCGCGTGGCCGCGGGCGGATCCGGCCACGCGCGCACCCTGTCACCGAGCCGATACCGCCCAGGTGACGGATGACGAACACACAGGACCTGCCCGAGACCCCCTCTCCTGCGCAGAAGGCCCAGGGCACGCCGGCTGCGGCCGACCGCGCGGTGCACATGAGACGGCGGCTGGAACGGCTGATAGGTATTGCCGCGACCGAGGGCAACGCACTGACGCCGCTCCGAAACGGGGACCAGATCTTCGCCGCGATGCTCACCGGCATCCGCTCCGCCCGGCGCACGGTCGACATGATGACCTTCGTGTACTGGAAGGGCGACATCGCCCGTGAATTCGCCGAGGCGCTGGCCGAGCGCGCCCGCGCCGGAGTGCGGGTGCGGCTGCTGCTGGACGGCTTCGGAAGCCGTCTGATCGAGAAGGACCAGCTGACGGCGATGGAGCAGGCGGGTGTGTACGTGGCCTGGTTCAGAAAGCCTCTGTACCTCTCACCGCTGAAGCAGAACCACCGCTGCCATCGCAAGGTCCTCGTCGTCGACGAGCACGTGGCCTTCACCGGCGGCGTGGGCATCGCCGAGGAATGGTGCGGCGACGCGCGCAACGAGCACGAGTGGCGCGACTCGCATGTCGAGGTCAAGGGCCCCGCCGTGGACGGCATCGCCGCGGCCTTCGCCCAGAACTGGGCCGAATGCCACGACGAACTCTTCGACGACCGCGACCGCTTCGTCGACCACCGGCCGCAGGGCGACGCGGTCGTGCAGGTGGTGCGTGGTTCGGCCGGCTTCGGCTGGCAGGACATGCAGACCCTGATCAGGGTCGTGCTCGAGTCCGCGGAGGAGCGCGTCCGGTTGGCGACGGCATACTTCGCCCCCGACCCGTACTTCATCGAACTGCTCTGCGCCACCGCACGCCGCGGCGTCGAGGTGCAGATTTTGCTGCCGGGTCCGCACACCGACAAACGAGTCTGCCGGCTGGCGGGCAGGCGCTTCTACGAGGACCTCGTCCACTGCGGCGTGAAGATCTACGAGTACCAGCCGACGATGATGCACGCCAAGGTCATCACGATGGACGGGATCGCGGGTCTGATCGGCTCGACCAACCTCAACCGCCGCTCCCTCGACCACGACGAAGAGGTCATGCTCGCCGTCCTGGACGAGCAGTTCACCGCGACGCTCGACGAGCACTTCGAGCAGGACCTCGCCGTGAGCGAGAAGATCGCCGCGGACCGCTGGAAGAGGCGTTCCCTGGCACAGCGCGCCCGTGAGGCGGCCGTCGTGCCCATCCGCCGGTTCCTGTGACACTGCCCTGACCGGCGCGCTCCACACCAAGCGGGCCGTTCGTACCGACCCTGTCAGA
>NZ_JBEXRZ010000123.1:0-20772 GCF_040613325.1 Streptomyces sp. NPDC006283
ACTGCTGCCGGGCCGGCTGCTGCCGCAGACCGACCGGGTGACCCGGCTAGCGCTGGTGGCCGCAGAGGCGGCGATCGAGGACGCGGGCATCGACCCGCCCGCTCCCGACCCCCTTCTGCCCGTCGCCGAGGCCGGCTCGGCCGTGCTCCTCGGTCCGGACGCGCCCTCAGAAGGCCGTGCTGCCGCGGACGACGACCCGTTCGACCGGGACGCCCTGCCCGCCCCCGACGGCGCGACCGGGGCGCTGCTGCGCTCCCTCCTCGCGCCTCGCCGTGCCCGTGTCGCGCTCGCCGCGGTGCTGCTCCTCCTCCAGCAGGCGGCCGTGCAGGCCGGCCCGTTGCTCGTCGCGTACGCCATCGACCACGGCGTGCCGGCGTTCCGCGGCCACGACTACGGGCCCCTGGTCGCCGTGGGCCTCGGGTACGCGTTCTGCGCGGTCGCCGCGGGAGCGCTGCAGTACGCGTTCATCCGTGCCTCCGCCCGTGTGAACCAGGACGTGCTGCTGGATCTGCGCGGCCGTATCTTCCGTCACGCGCAGGCGCTGAGCGTCGACTTCCACGAGCGGTACACCTCCGGCCGGCTGATCTCCCGTTCGACGACCGATGTCGAGTCGCTGCGCGAGCTGCTGAGCGAGGGGCTGCAGGAGCTGATCGGCGTCGTGCTCGCCTTCGTGTACATCTCGGCGATGCTGCTCTGGCTCGATGTCGGGATCGGCGGGACGGCCGTCCTGTCGTTCGTCCCGCTCTACCTGCTGGTCCGGCTCTACCAGCGGCGTGCCAAGGCCGTGTTCATGAACCGCTCGACGGCGATCGCGGCGGTCATCGTGAAGTTCGCGGAGACGATGAACGGCATCAGGCCGGTGCGTGCCTTCCGGCGCGAGCGCGCCAACGACGCGGAGTTCAAGGTGCTCAACCACCGCCACGAGCGCAGCAACGGTGACGCGCTGCTGGAGATGGCCCGCTATGTGGTGGGCTCCCGGCTCGTCGCCAACACGGCCGTCGCGGTGATGGTCCTGTGGGGCGCGTACCGGGTGGCGCAGGGGACGCTGGCGCTGGGCGTACTGGCGGCGGCCGTGCTGTACCTGCGGCGGTTGTACGACCCGATCGACCGGCTCGGAATGTTCCTCAACTCCTACCAGTCGGCGGCCGCGTCGCTGGAGAAGATCGCGGGTCTGCTGGCTCAGCGGCCGACGGTGCCCGAGGCGCGCGAGCCGCGCGAGCTGCCGGTACGGACCCACGGCAGCCCGGGCCGGGAGGTCGTGTTCGAGCAGGTCTCCTTCGCCTACCGAACGGGCGGGGAGGTGCTGCCCCGCTTCGACCTGATGATCCCGGCCGGTCAGACCGTCGCCGTCGTCGGGTCGACGGGCGCCGGCAAGTCCACACTGGCCAAGCTGCTGGCACGCTTCTACGACCCCACCGAGGGCCGGGTGCTGCTCGACGGCACCGATCTGCGTGATCTGGCGGTGCCCGAGCTGCGCCGTGGGGTGGTGATGGTGACCCAGGAGGCGTTCCTGTTCTCGGGCACGGTGGCGGAGAACATCGCGATCGGACGGCCGGACGCGTCCCGTACGGACGTCGAGCAGGCCGCCAAGGCGATCGGGGCGCACGATTTCATCGCCGCCCTGCCCGACGGCTACGACACGGACGTCCGCAAGCGCGGCGGGCGGATCTCGGCGGGCCAGCGGCAGTTGGTGGCGTTCGCCCGTGCCCTGCTCGCCGACCCGGCGGTGCTGATCCTGGACGAGGCGACGAGTTCGCTGGACATCCCGGGCGAACGGGCGGTGCAGCGGGCGATGGACACCGTGCTCCGGGGCCGCACGGCAGTGGTGATCGCGCACCGCTTGTCGACGGTCGAGATCGCGGACCGGGTCCTGGTGATGGAGCACGGGCGGATCGTCGAGGACGGCGCGCCGGGCGAACTGATCGACGGGCAGGGGCGTTTCGCGGGACTGCACCGCGCGTGGCGGGACAGCCTGGTGGGCTGAGTCCGACCGGTAGGGAATGAGCCACACCCGGGGCGGCCGAGGGAACCGGAAGGCCGGCCTCGGTGTGGCTCGGGTTCACAGATGCAGACTTTCCGGTGAACTGCCGCTCGCTTTCCGGGCAGCCCCGGACGAATACCGGAGCCCGTGGCGGCAACGATCCGCGAAACGTCCGCTTAACGAACATGACCTATCGGGCAACGGACGAATTCCGGCCAACTTCTTGTCGCGCTCCTGACAGAACAGCTTCTCTGCTGCCAGTCTTCCCCCGATCCACGCACCACTGCTCCGCATGCATCCACGCACCACAGCTCCGCATGCTCTGCCCGGCCGACCCACCCAGCCGACCGGTACCCCCCTCGCAGAAGGAGTCCGCGTGAGACCCACGCATCGCCGGCGCGCCACCGCGACCGGAGCCCTCATCGCAACCGCCGCGCTCCTCGCGGTCGGCTTCCAGACCGGAACCTCCGTCGCCGCCCAGCCCGAGGCCCCCGCCGCGGCGAAGGCGGGCAAGGCCGATCCCGGCGCCCTGCCCAAGAGCCTGACGCCCGCCCAGCGGGCGGAACTGATACGCGAAGCGTCCGCGACGACAGCCGCCACCGCGAAGGAACTCGGACTGACGGCCAAGGAGAAGCTGGTCGTCCGGGACGTCACGCAGGACCGCGACGGCACGACGCACACGCGCTACGAGCGGACCTACGAAGGGCTGCCGGTCCTCGGCGGCGACCTCGTGGTCGCCGAGTCCGCGTCGGGCGCGACCGAGGCGGTCACCAAGGCCTCCCGCGCCGCGCTGAAGAACATCGACACCAGCGCCGACGTCGCGCCGGCCACGGCCGAGAAGCAGGCCCTCGGGGCCGCCAAGGCCGAGGGCTCGAAGTCGACCAAGGCGGAGCGGGCGCCCCGCAAGGTCGTCTGGATGGGAACGGGCAGCCCCACCCTCGCCTACGAGACCGTGGTCGGCGGTCTCCAGCACGACGGGACCCCGAACGAGCTGCACGTGGTCACCGACGCCGCCACCGGCGAGAAGCTCTTCGAGTGGCAGGCCGTCCACAACGGCACCGGCAACACCCAGTACAGCGGCCAGGTCACCCTCGGCACGGCCCCGTCGTACACGCTCACCGACACCACCCGCGGCAACCACAAGACGAACAACCTGAACCGCGGCACGTCGGGCACCGGCACGCTCTTCTCCGGCCCGGACGACATCTGGGGCAACGGCTCGCCGTCCAACGCCGAGACCGCCGGCGCCGACGCCCACTACGGAGCGGCCCTCACCTGGGACTACTACAAGAACGTGCACGGCCGCAGCGGCATCCGCGGCGACGGCGTCGGCGCGTACTCCCGCGTCCACTACGGCAACAACTACGTCAACGCGTTCTGGCAGGACAGCTGCTTCTGCATGACGTACGGCGACGGCTCGGGCAACAGCAAGCCGCTGACGTCCATCGACGTGGCCGCACACGAGATGACGCACGGCGTCACCTCCAACACCGCGGGCCTCATCTACAGCGGAGAGTCCGGCGGCCTCAACGAGGCGACCAGCGACATCTTCGCCGCGGCCGTCGAGTTCCACGCGAACAACTCCCAGGACGTCGGCGACTACCTCGTCGGCGAGAAGATCGACATCCGGGGCAACGGCACGCCGCTGCGCTACATGGACAAGCCCAGCAAGGACGGCTCGTCCAAGGACTACTGGTACGCAGGCATCGGCAACGTCGACGTCCACTACTCCTCGGGCCCGGCGAACCACTGGTACTACCTGCTCTCCGAGGGCAGCGGCGCCAAGACCATCAACGGAGTCAACTACGACTCGCCGACGTCCGACGGTCTGCCGGTCACCGGCATCGGCCGCGAGAAGGCCTCGCTGATCTGGTACAAGGCGCTCACCACCAAGTTCAACTCCCGCACCGACTACGCGGGCGCCCGCACCGGCACCCTCGCCGTCGCGACCGAGCTCTACGGAGCGTCCAGCGCCGAGGTCAAGTCCGTCACCGACGCCTGGGCCGGCATCAACGTCGGCTCCCGCCCCGGCGGACCGGACCCCGACCCGGGCACGGTCTTCGAGAACACCGCTGACGTGTCCATCCCGGACTCTCCGGGTGCGGCCGTGACCTCCTCGGTCAACGTCACCGGCCGCACGGGCAACGCCCCGGCCGCCCTGAAGGTCGGCGTGGACATCGTGCACACCTGGCGCGGTGACCTGGTCATCGACCTGCTCGCCCCGGACGGCACCGCGTACCGCCTGAAGAACTCCAGCGGCTCCGACTCGGCGGACAACGTCAACGAGACCTACACGGTCAACGCCTCGAGCGAGACCGCCAACGGCACCTGGAAGCTGCGGGTGCAGGACGTGGCCCGCTACGACACGGGCTACATCAACAGCGTGAAGCTCACCTTCTGACCCACTGAGCCGCGCGAACTGTCGCACCACTCATGAACTGGGGCGCTGCCCAGGGACGCCGCAAAGGCTCCCGGGCAGCGCCCTTCCACGTTCCCGGCGTTGGCACCGACGCCTTGACAGGACCGCCGGGACCGACGGCGCCGAACGGACCGGGACGATGTCTAGGCTGGCCGCATGACCGAGCCCGACACCGAGCACCACGCTCCCGTCCGCGTCCTGCTGGCCGACGACGAGGCCCTGATGCGGGCCGGCATCAGGGCGATCCTGGCCGCCGATCCGGGCATCGAAGTGGTCGCGGAGGCAGGTGACGGGCGTGAGGCCGTCGAACTCGCCCTGCGGCACAGACCGGACGTCGCGCTGCTGGACATCCGGATGCCGCGGCTCGACGGACTCGGCGCGTCCGAGGAGCTGCGCCGGGCGCTGCCCGGTACGGCCGTCGTCGTGCTCACCACGTTCTCGGAGGACGAGTACGTCGAGCGGGCGCTGGCCGCCGGAGTGGACGGGTTCCTGCTGAAGTCCGGCGATCCGCGCGAGCTCCTCGCCGGGGTGGCGGCGGCCGCCCGGGGCGCCGCCTGCCTCTCCCCCGACATCGCGCGGCGGGTGATCGACCGGCTCGACACCGGCCGGATGTCGCGAGCCACGGAGGCGAAGGCCGCGCTGGAGCCGCTGACCGGCCGGGAGCGGGAGGTGGTGGCGCTCGTCGGGGCCGGCCTTTCCAACGCGGAGATCGCGGCGCGTCTGTTTGTCGTGGAGGGCACCGTAAAGGCCCATGTCAGCGCCGTGCTCGGGCGACTGGGGCTCAGGAACCGGGTGCAGCTGGCGATCCTGGCGTACGAGGCGGGTGAGCACGGCGGGGGCCGGCAGGTTCAACGCCCCGGCGAGGTGGGGCGGCGTTGACGCCGGATGCCGCTGCCCGCGGCTCAGGGGATCCGGACCCCGGAAGCCGAACCCCAAGCGCACGGCTTCGCAGCCCCGGACGCCGGAGACACCGGGCGACGACGGCGAGGCTTCACCGACACCAAGAGCGACAACCAAAGGTTGACGATGACCCGGTCGTCAACCTAAGGTTGTCGCATGACAGATCCAGTCCGCATGACTCATCCCGTCCGGCTCGACGATCTGATCGACGCCATCAAGAAGGCGCACAGCGACGCGCTGGACCAGCTCTCCGACGCGGTCATCGCCGCCGATCACCTCGGCGACATCGCCGACCACCTCATCGGCCACTTCGTGGACCAGGCGCGGCGGTCCGGCGCGTCCTGGACCGACATCGGCCGTTCCATGGGCGTTTCCAAGCAGGCCGTCCAGAAGCGTTTTGTCACCAAGGAGTCCGCCCTGCCCCTCGACCTCGACCCGGCCCAGGGCTTCGGCCGCTTCACCCCCCGGGCGCGGAACGTGGTCATGGCCGCCCAGAACGAGGCCCGCTCCGCCCAGAACGCCCAGGTGGGCCCGGAGCACCTCGCGCTCGGCCTGCTCGCCGAGCCCGAGGGCCTCGCGGCCGACGCGGTCACCGCCCAGGGCGTGACCCTCGACATGGTCCGCGGCTCCGCGACCACGGCGCTGCCCGCCCCGTCCGAGGAACTGCCCGAGGTCATCCCGTACGACGCGAGGGCCCGCAAGGCGCTGGAGCTCACCTTCCGCGAGGCACTGCGGCTCGGCCACAACTACATCGGCACGGAGCACATCCTGCTGGCCCTGCTGGAGGCGGAGAACGGCACGGGCCCCCTGTCCGGGCTCGGCCTGACCAAGGACGCCACCGAGCAGCACATCACCGAGAAGCTCGCGCCCTTCTTCAACGCGCAACAGCAGTGAGGGGGCCTGCCCCCACTTCCGTCAAGGGCCTGAGCCGCGGGCCGTTTGGCAAGGTGGGGGCATGCGAGCGACACGGATCCGGGAGCATCTCACCGACCTGGCCCTGTGGGCCGTCCTGGCCGGCTCCGTAGCCCTCACGTCCGATCCGAACGACGGCGGCTCGTGGTGGCAGGTGGGGGTCGGGGTCCTGCTGACCGGCGTCGCCGTACTGCTGTGCCGCACATGGCCGTTGGCATCGCTGTGCGTCGTGGTCGCCCTCGGCGCCCGGCAGAGCCTGGAACTGCTCACCCCCTCGTACGCGGTGGCGATGGCCGCCTTCGGCTATCTCGCCGGACGCCGTACGGCAACGGCCCGGCCGGCCCTGATCACCTTCACCGGCATCACCGCCGCCGGCCTGGCCCTCTCCCTCCTCCTCTCCGACCTCTGGACCTGGTTCGCCCAGCTCGCCACGCTGCTGTTCGCCGTCGTGGTGCCGTGGCTGCTGGGCCGCTATGTGCGCCAGTACGCCCAGCTGGTCGCCACCGGCTGGCAGTTGGCCGACCGGATGGAGCGCGAGCAGCAGGCGGTGGCCGACCGGGAGCGGCTGCGTGAGCGGTCCCGGATCGCCGGGGACATGCACGACTCGCTCGGCCACGAGCTTTCGCTGATCGCGGTACGGGCCGCCGCCCTCGAAGTCGACCCGGGTCTGGACGAGCGCCGGCAGGCAGCGGCGGGAGAGCTGCGCCGGGCCGCCGCGGACGCCACCGCCCGGCTGCGGGACATCATCGGCGTGCTGCGCGCGGAGGAGGCCGCCCCGACCGCGCCCGTTGGGGAGACGGTCACCGTCCTGGTGGACCGGGCCCGCGACTCCGGCATGACGGTCGACTTCACGCACGAGGGCGCACCGACCGCCCTGCCGCCGATGACGGACCGGGCGGTGCACCGCGTGGTCCAGGAGTCGCTCACGAACGCCGCCAAACACGCGCCGGGCGCCGCAGTCCGCGTACGGATCGTGCACGACGCCGCAGCGGTGCTGGTCAGTGTGTCCAACCCGCCGGGCAGGCCGGGCCCGTTCCTCCCCTCCGGCGGCACGGGGCTGGTGGGCCTGGACGAGCGGGTCCGGCTGGCGGGCGGCACCCTCACGCACGGACGGGCCGACGACGGCGGATTCGCCGTGCACGCCCGCCTGCCTCTGACCGCCGAGGCCGTGACGCCGTCGGCCCCGGCATCGCCCGCCTCCGCACGGGAACTGGACCTGGCCCGCCGGCGGGTGCGGCGCGGGCTGGTCCAGGCGATCGCGGTACCGGTGACGGTGGCCGCCGTCCTCGGCATCCTGATCCTCGCGTTCCGGATGTACAGCGAGACCCGCACCGTCATGGACCGGGAACAGTACGACCGCATCCGGGTCGGCGACCCCCGCGCGGACGTCCTGACCCGTCTCCCGCGCCTCTCCCTCGACGGCGCACCCGCCGGGGTCGACCCCGAGCCGCCGGACGCGGGCGACTGCGAGTACTACCGCGCCCTCACGCACGAGTCGTCACCCGCGTACCGGCTGTGCTTCAAGGACGGCCGCCTCGCCTCCAAGGCGATCGTGACCGATGTCGACAACGAGGAGAACCGGCCTCGGTGACCCCGGCCGGGCCTCGCCGCGGGACTACTTGATGCCGAGGAGCTGCTCCAGCGGGTCGATGGCGAAGTAGACGAGGAAGAGCGCCGCGGTGCCCCAGAGCAGCCAGTGCACCTCACGGGCCTTGCCCAGGCACGCCTTGATGACCACGTAGGCGATGAAGCCGGCGCCGATGCCGTTGGTGATGGAGTAGGTGAAGGGCATGACGACGATGGTCAGGAACGCGGGGACGGCGACCTCGTAGCGGTCCCAGTCGATGTGCTTGACCTGGGTCATCATCAGGAATCCGACCGCGACGAGGGCCGGAGCCGCGGCCTGGAGCGGCACGATCGTCAGGACGGGGGCGATGAACAGGGCCAGAGCGAACAGGCCGCCGGTGACGAGGTTGGCGAATCCGGTCCGCGCGCCTTCACCGACGCCGGCGGCGGACTCGATGTAGGTGGTGGCGGACGAGGAGGACGAGGCGCCACCCGCGACGGCGGCCGCACCGTCGATGAGCAGCACACGGCCCAGGTCGGGGACCTGACCCCGCTCGTCGAGGAGTCCGGCTTCGGCGGTTACGCCGACGACGGTGCCCATGGTGTCGAAGAAGTCGGACAGGATCAGGGTGAAGACGAGCAGGACGACCGTCAGCACACCGACCTGACCGAACGAGCCGAACAGGTCGAAGTTGCCCAGCAGCCCGAAGTCGGGGGCGGCGAAGGCCTTGTCGGGCAGGGCGGGCGACGTCAGGCCCCAGGACTTCACGTCGGCGACCGCGTTGACGACAAGCGCGACGAGGGTCATCACGACGATGCTGATGAGGATGGCGCCCCTGACCTTGCGGGCGAGCAGAACGATGGTCAGGAGAACGCCGAGGCAGAAGACGAACATGGGCCAGCCGGTGAGGGCGCCGGTGCCGAGCTGCACGGGCACGGTGGTGTTCGCGGCGTCCGGGATGCGGGTGACGAACCCGGCGTCGACAAAGCCGATGAACGCGATGAACAGGCCGATGCCGACGCTGATGGCTTGTTTGAGTGGCTGCGGAATGGCGTGCATGACGGCCTCGCGCAGACCGGTCACCACCAGTACGCAGATCAGGAGGCCTTCGAGCACGATGAGGCCCATCGCGTCGTCCCAGCTCATCAGGGGGGCGACCTGGAAGGCGACAACGGCGTTGATACCCAGGCCCGCTGCCAGGGCGAGCGGCAGGTTGCCGCCCACGCCCATGATCACGGTCATGACCGCGGCCACCAGCGCCGTGGCGGTCACCAGCTGGCCGGCATCCAACTGGTCACCGAACTTGTCCTTCGCACTGCTCAGGATGATCGGATTGAGCACGAGGATGTACGCCATGGTGAAGAACGTGGCGAACCCACCGCGTATCTCCCTGGCGTACGTCGAGCCTCGTTCGGTGATGCGGAAGAACCGGTCGAGCGGGCCGCCGGTTCCGGCGGGCGGCGCATCGGCCGGAGTGGTCGCGCTGTTCTGCATGACGGCGTCTCCTGAGCCTGCAATGTGAAGGGGGAAGCTGGACGGCGCCTTGGCAAGCGCGTTCACAACCGTTGTGCGAACACACATGCGGCACCTCGCGAGCGGATAATACGTGGCATGAGGTGATCTAGAACCGCCTTGGAACGAACGGGGATTGACGGATTCCAACCGCCCCTGTCGTTTCCTACGAAATCGCCGACGACCTATCCCGCATACCGGGATGCAGCCGACAGTTACCGTGGAGTAGCGGCGAGTAACCGCCTACTCTCGCCCCGTGCTTGAACCCCTGCCCTTCAACGCGCGCGCCGCCCGGACCCTGCGCGAGAAACTCGGGATGGCGCCCGGCCACGTCGCCTACGGCATGCGCGCCTCCTTCGGCATGGCCCACATCACCCCCGAGCACGTCACCGCGTGGGAGCAAGGCGTCGCCCTGCCGACCGCGGAGGAGCTCACCGCTCTCGCCGGCGCGCTGTGGTGCGCGCCCGGCGAACTCATGGGGCGCCCCCGCACCTTGCGCGAACACCGCCTCGCCCGCGGCATCCCCGCCGAGGACGTGGCACGCGGTACCGGCCTCACGCTCGCGGCCTACCACCGCATGGAAGAGACCGGCGAATGGACCGGCGACAAGCGGCAGTCCGCCGCGCTCGGCGACGTTCTCGGCCTCCCCGCACGGGACTTCATCGCCATCACCGGCCTCGAGGACGAACTCGCCCGCCTCCTCACCGAAGCCGTCTCCACCCGCTGGCAGGCCCACGTCCGCGCCATCGCCAAGCTCGTCTCCATGGACCGCCGCGACCTGCAGGACCCCTTGCGTTCCATGCAGCAGGAGTACCAGCTCCTCATGGCCGCCACCCTCAGCCGAGCCGGCGGCACCACGGCCTCCGGCGAGGCCGGGCGACGCTATGTCGACGAGATCGTCTACCACTTCTGGGCCCGGCTCCCGGACCACTGAGCGGGCACGCGATGTCCCGCGGCCCGACATTTCCCGGCGACGGTCACGCGCCCACCGGCAGCGTGCCCATCCTCGACCTGCCGGACCCCGCCGCCGCCCGCGCGTTCGCCTTCGGCGAGCCCGGCTACCAGGCAGGCGTGTACCGCGACGTGCGCCCGATTAGGACGAGTTGATCGCGTACGGGCCGCTGCTGTCCGACGGCGGCGCGACCTGGCTGGGTAGCGGCACTGGTACGGGCGCCGGACCCGGACACGGCGCGCGCCGTCCTGACTCCGGACCGGTACGCCGACATCGAGGTCCACGACTGGGAGTTCGGCGGTCGGTGAGAAGCGGGGGCCGGGCCGGGTCCTCGGCGTACCGGAGGTGCGGGCCGGCAGGCCCGTACCGGAGGTGCGGGCCGGCAGGCGCTCCCGCTTCGTGAGCCGGGAAGAGGACGGGGCCGAAACAGGAGTCCCCTAGCTCGGGTTGCCCGCGTGCGTCAGTGTCTCCCACGCGACGAACAGGTTGTTCGTGCCGGCCGGGCGCTGCTGTTCGGTCAGGCGCCGGGTGTTGGTCATGGCGTGGCCCATGCGACCCGCCAGAGCGTTGTAGCCGACCTCGGTGATCGGGCCGAGCTTGTCCTTGAGGCTGCCGCCGCACAGGTTGCCGGGCACCGGCTCCGCGCCGAGCTGGTACTTGGCGTGCAGTCCGAGCGTGTGGCGCAACCGGTCGGCGATCTCCGGGTAGAGGTCCTGGCCCTGGATGCGGCTGGTCTCCGCGATGTGGGAGATGGCGGAGAAGCCGTAGCCCGCGTGGGTCAGGTCGCGGCAGGTCTCCTGGCTGAGCCCGTTCCAGGCGAAGGTCGACTGCCCCTGCCAGTACCGGACCAACTCGTCGCGGGTGTCGAGCCCCGAGCCGGGCGCTGCCTTGGGCAGGGAGCCGTCGCTGGTCAGGTAGATGTACGCGGGGACACGTCCGCGGAACTTGGCGACGGCCTTGTCGTAGGCGGCGCGGTCCTCGAGGAAGACCGCGATGCCGATCGCGGCCTCCGTCATGCTCAGCTCCCAGTTGCCGTTGGAGTGCGAGCCGTTCGTCACCTCGGGCAGGTAGACGTTGCGCAGCATGGTCGCGAAGCGTCCGGAGTTCGGCCAGCCGCCCGTGTACGTGTACTTGATGATCTCCGCGGCGCGGGGCCACGAGGATCCGGCCCAGCCGGTCTGCAGCGGTGCGTTGCTGTTGGTGTGGTCCCTGATGACGGCCGACCAGGCGTCCATCAGCTCGATCGACTTCTTGGCGTACCGGCTGTCGCCCGTGATGTACCAGGCCAGTGCGGTGGTGTACGCGGCGATCGCGTCCTCGCGCTCGTCGGTGCAGCCGTGGTTGGGGTTGGAGTACGAGCCGCACTCGACGACCGCGCGGGGTTTGGGGGTACGGGAGAGCGAGGCGTACTTGCTCCCCGTCATCTGGTCGTACGCGGCCTTCCAGGGCTGTGCGCCGGCCTGCACCTTGCTTTTGGCGAAGTCGAGCTGGGGGCGGCTGACGAGGACGCCCGGGTGGGTGAAGTCGGCGGGTGCGGCGACGGCGGCGGCCCGGGCGCTCTCGGGCTGCTGCCCCGCGGAGGCGGAGGACATGAGGGCCGCGGCGAGGGCGCCGGCGACGACGGTGGAGAGGGTGGGTACGAGGGCTCTCGGCCGGCTCAGGGCGTGCTTGGGAGTGGATCCGGTGCGCATGGGGGGTGCCTTCCGGTCGTGGGGAGTGAGCACGGCAGCCCCGCCCTTGCATCAACGTCGTTCATCCATATGAACATTGAGTGCGAGCGTGAACACCGTGATGCGTGCAGAAGCTAGAGGCAACCCATGAGCACGTCAAGACAGCGAGTTCACGCCATGAAGGAAGACGCCCCCCGCCCGGACGGCCGGGCAGGGGGCGTGCGACGTGCGGAACCGGTCAGCGCATCAGTACACCGGCGTCCTCGCCGGTGGTCTCCGTCGGCACCGCGACGAGACCCAGGTCCGCGCCCGCCGGGATCAGCCGGTGGGCGGGCAGGATGCGGACCGTGTAGCCGAACGGGCCCGTGCGGTCCAGCGCGAGCGGTCCCTCGTAGACCCAGCGGCCCTCCATGTCCGGGCCGCTCGCCGGCTTCAGCGGGAAGCTCTGGGCGTCGCGGATGGCATCGTCCGAGTCGACCCGGCCCGCGACCACCTGCACCTCCACGTCCTCCGGCTGCAGTTCGCCGAGCGCCGCCTGCACGCGCAGCGTGAGTGTGGAGCCGAGGCCCGCCGTCGCCGAGCCGGCGGCGGCGTCCTGGTCGACGGCCTCCACATGGCCGACGGCCACTTGCCGCCATGCGCCGCGCACCCGGGCCTTCCAGGCCGCCAGCTCCTGCGCACTGGTGGCGTCCAGGGAGCGATGCGCCTGCGCGGCGGGGGCGTAGAGCCGCTCCACGTACTCTCGCACCATGCGGCCGGCGAGCACCTTGGGCCCGAGCGTGGTCAGGGTGCGGCGGACCATCTCGATCCAGCGGTCGGGCAGTCCGCCTGTGCCCCGGTCGTAGAACCGCGGGGCGACCCGGTCCTCGATCAGCGAGTACAGCGCCGCGGCCTCCAGCTCGTCGCGGCGGTCCTCGTCGGTGGAGGCGCCGTCGGCGGTGGGGATGGCCCAGCCGAAGTCGGGCTCGTACCACTCGTCCCACCAGCCGTCGAGGACGGAGAGGTTGAGGGCTCCGTTCAGCGCGGCCTTCATGCCGCTGGTCCCGCACGCCTCGAGAGGACGCAGCGGGTTGTTCAGCCAGACGTCGCAGCCCGGGTAGAGCTTCTTCGCCATCGCCATGCCGTAGTCCGGCAGAAAGACGATGCGGTGGCGCACCCGCGGATCGTCCGCGAACCGCACCAGCTCCCGTACCAGCCGCTTGCCGCCGTCGTCCGCGGGGTGCGCCTTGCCCGCGACGACGATCTGGATCGGCTGGGTGGGGTGCAGCAGCAGCTCCGTCAGCCGTTCCCGGTCGCGCAGCATCAGGGTGAGACGTTTGTACGAGGGCACCCGGCGGGCGAACCCGATGGTGAGCACCCCCGGGTCCAGCACCCCGTCGATCCAGCCGAGTTCGGCCGCGCCCGCGCCGCGCTGACGCCAGGAGGCACGCAGCCGGTCGCGGACCTCGTGGACCAGCTGCTCGCGCAGCGAGCGGCGCAGCTCCCAGATGTCGGCGTCGGAGATGTTGGCGACGGAGTCCCAGCGCTTGGAGCCGCCCACGGACAGGGCGTCCTCCGCCCGGCCGGTGCCGATCTGGCGAGCGCCGAGGCGGAAGACCTCGGGGGCCACCCAGGTGGGTGCGTGCACGCCGTTGGTGACGGAGGTGATGGGCACCTCCGCGGCGTCGAAGCCCGGCCACAGACCGCTGAACATGCTCCGGCTGACGGCCCCGTGGAGCTTGGAGACGCCGTTGGCGCGCTGGGCGAGCCGCAGGCCCATCACGGCCATGTTGAACAGGCCCGGCTCGCCGCCCGGATAGGACTCCATGCCGAGCTGCAGCACCTTGTCGACCGGTACGCCGGGCAGCTCCGCGCCCTCCGCGAAGTGGCGCGCGACCAGCTCGCGGTCGAAGCGGTCGATACCGGCAGGCACGGGGGTGTGGGTGGTGAACACGGTCCCGGCCCGTACCGCCTCCAGAGCGGCGTCGAAGCCGAGACCGGACCCGCCGTGCTCGGGCGGCTCGGCCAGTTCACGGATGCGTTCGAGGCCGAGGAATCCGGCATGGCCCTCGTTGGTGTGGAAGACCTCGGGCGCGGGGCGTCCGGTGAGCCGGCAGTACGCACGGACCGCCCGTACGCCGCCGATGCCGAGCAGCATCTCCTGCAGCAGCCGGTGCTCACTGCCGCCGCCGTACAGCCGGTCGGTGACGTCACGGGCGCCGGGCCCGTTCTCCTCGACGTCGGAGTCGAGCATCAGCAGCGGCACGCGGCCGACCTGGGCGACCCAGATGTGCGCGTGCAACGAGCGGCCGCCGGGCAGGGCGAGGGACACCCTGGCCGGGGCCCCGTCCGCCTCGCGCAGCAGACTCACCGGCAGCTCGTTCGGGTCGAGTACGGGGTAGTGCTCCTGCTGCCAGCCGTCACGGGACAACGACTGGCGGAAGTAGCCGTGCCGGTAGAGCAGTCCGACCCCGATCAGCGGCACGCCGAGATCGCTGGCCGCCTTGAGGTGGTCGCCGGCGAGGATGCCGAGGCCGCCGGAGTACTGCGGCAGGGCGGCGGTGACACCGAACTCGGGCGAGAAGTAGGCGATGGCGGTGGGGAATTCGGGTGCGTCGGGGCCTCCGTGGCCGCTGTTGGCCTGGTACCACCTGCGGCCGTGCAGATAGTCGTCCAGGTCGTCGGCGGCGGCGGCGACTCTGCGCAGAAAGCGACGGTCCTTGGCCAGTTCGGCCATACGGGTGGCCGACACGTTCCCGAGCAGCCGCACGGGGTCGCCCCCGACGGCCTGCCACCCCTCGGGATCGACGGTCTGGAAGAGCTCTCGGGTCTCGGTGTGCCAGGACCAGCGCAGATTGCGCGCGAGTTCGCTGAGCGGACCGAGCGGTTCGGGGAGGACGGGGCGGACGGTGAATCGACGAATGGCCTTCACAAGTTCACCTTCGCAGGGGAGGTACACATCCGAGCGGACGCAGGACGGTGCGTCCTTTTTCCGTCATTTCAGAAAGTATCGGTCCCGGGTCCGTCGGACCACGGCGCACAGGGGTCCGGCGGGCGCACGGGTGTGACCGGCGCGTGAGCGCCCGTCAGGAGGGACAGGTTCCGCCCTCGTGGCGGGCCGGTCTCTTTTCGTGTGTCTTGTGCGACCCCCTACGTCCTAGTAGTTAACACATCACCGGATTGCCCACCCGAAGGGCGTGGGAAGGCTCCTCCGGTACGCAGGCGAGCACCACCCGATCGGCTTCCTTGCCGTCCACCCGAGTGAACGCGGACAGGAGCGGACATGCCCTCAGCCCGCCAGTCACCGACTCAGCAGATACAAATAAAACGCCGTCATATGAGACCCAGCTCGCACAAACGAGGACAATCCGCTCCAGCCAACCTGCCCGCACAGCCCTCAGGTGATGTCGTGAACTCGCTCATCGGTCGCATCCCCGTCCTGGACGTATCCCCACTCGTCGACTGCGGCAGAAGGCCCGCGAAAGCCGTGGCGGGTGAGACCTTCCAGGTCACCGCCACGGTCTTCCGCGAGGGCCATGACGCCGTAGCCGCCAACGTCGTGCTGCACGACCCGAAGGGCCGCCCCGGCCCCTTCACCCCCATGCGGGAACTCGCCCCCGGCACCGACCGGTGGGGCGCGGAGGTCACCCCCGCCACCGAAGGCCTCTGGACGTACACCGTCGAGGCCTGGAGCGATCCCGTAGCCACCTGGCGGCATCACGCCGGCATCAAGATCCCCGCGGGGATCGACACCGAACTGGTCCTGGCCGAGGGTGCCGAGCTCTACGAGCGCGCCGCCGCCAAAGTGCCCAAGAAGGACGGCCGGGAGGCCGTGCTCGCCGCCGTCGACGCGCTGCGCGACACGGCACGGCCCGCCGCGGACCGGCTCGCCGCGGCGCTCGCGCCCGATGCCGACGCGGCGCTTTCGCGTCATCCGCTGCGCGAGCTGGTCAGCGCCTCGCCGGCGCTGCCTCTCCAGGTCGAGCGCAGGCGGGCGCTCTACGGCTCCTGGTACGAGCTCTTCCCGCGCTCGGAGGGCGCCGTCGTCACGGAGGGCGAACCGCCGGTCTCCGGCACCCTCCGCACCGCCGCCGAACGGCTCCCCGCCGTCGCCGCGATGGGCTTCGACGTGGTCTACCTCCCCCCGATCCACCCCATCGGCACCACCCACCGCAAGGGCCGCGACAACTCCCTCGAAGCGGGCCCCCACGACGTCGGCGTGCCCTGGGCGATCGGCTCCGCCTTCGGCGGCCACGACGCCATCCACCCCGACCTCGGCACGCTCGCCGACTTCGACCACTTCGTGACGGCCGCCCGCTCGCTGCGCATGGAGGTCGCGCTCGATTTCGCGCTGCAGTGCTCCCCCGACCACCCGTGGGTGAAGGAGCACCCGGAGTGGTTCCACCACCGGGCCGACGGCACCATCGCGTACGCGGAGAACCCGCCGAAGAAGTACCAGGACATCTACCCGATCGCGTTCGAGGCGGACATGCCCGGCCTGGTCCGGGAGACGGTGCGGGTGCTGCGGTTCTGGATGGGCCACGGCGTACGGATCTTCCGGGTCGACAATCCGCACACCAAACCGGTCGTCTTCTGGGAGAAGGTGATCGCGGAGATCAACGGCAGCGACCCCGATGTCATCTTCCTGGCGGAGGCGTTCACCAGGCCGGCGATGATGCACACCCTGGGCGCGATCGGTTTCCAGCAGTCGTACACCTACTTCACCTGGCGCAACACGAAGCACGAACTCACCGAGTACGTCACGGAGCTCGCCGGCGACGCGGCGTCGTACATGCGGCCGAACTTCTTCGTGAACACCCCCGACATCCTGCACGCCTACCTCCAGGAGGGCGGCCGGCCCGCCTACGAGGTGCGGGCGGTGCTCGCCGCGACCCTGTCGCCCTCCTGGGGTGTGTACGCGGGCTACGAGCTCTGCGAGAACGTGCCGCTCCGGCCCGGCAGCGAGGAGTACCGGCACTCGGAGAAGTACGAACTGCGCCCGCGCGACTGGGAGTCGGCCGAACGCGAGGGCCGTACGATCTCGCCGCTGATCACCTCCCTCAACCGGATCAGGCGCCGCCATCCCGCCCTTCAGCAGCTGCGCGACATCCACTTCCACCATGTCGACAACGACCGGATGATCGCCTACTCCAAACGCTGTGGACCGGACGTCGTCCTGGTCGTGGCGAACCTCGACCCCCACCACACCCAGGAGGCCACGGTCTCGTTGGACATGCCGCAACTCGGTCTCGCAGGGGGCGGGACCGTACCGGTGCGCGACGAGCTCACCGGCGAGACCTATCACTGGGGCAGGGCGAACTATGTGCGCCTCGAGCCGGGCATCGCGCCCGCGCACGTCCTCACCCTGCGACCGTCCCAGCAGACCGGAGGGTCACCCACATCATGATCGTGAATGAGCCCGTCCACGACACGTTCGAGGACACCCCAGCGCGCGACCGCGACCCCGACTGGTTCAAGCGCGCCGTCTTCTACGAGGTCCTGGTCCGCTCCTTCCAGGACAGCAACGGCGACGGCGTGGGCGACCTCAAGGGCATCACCGCCAAACTGGACTATCTGCAGTGGCTGGGCGTGGACTGCCTGTGGCTGCCGCCGTTCTTCAAGTCCCCGCTGCGGGACGGCGGTTACGACGTGGCCGACTACACCTCGGTGCTGCCGGAGTTCGGTGACCTCGCCGACTTCGTCGAGTTCGTCGACGCCGCCCACCAGCGCGGCATGCGCGTCATCATCGACTTCGTCATGAACCACACCAGCGACCAGCACCCGTGGTTCCTCCAGTCGCGCAGCGACCCGGACGGCCCGTACGGCGACTACTACGTCTGGGCCGACGACGACAAGCAGTACCAGGACGCGCGGATCATCTTCGTCGACACCGAGTCGTCGAACTGGACCTTCGACCCTGTGCGCAAGCAGTACTACTGGCACCGCTTCTTCTCCCACCAGCCCGATCTGAACTACGAGAACCCCGCCGTGCAGGAGGAGATCATCTCCGCGCTGCGGTTCTGGCTGGACCTGGGCATCGACGGCTTCCGGCTGGACGCCGTGCCGTACCTGTACCAGGAGGAGGGCACCAACTGCGAGAACCTCCCCCGCACCCACTCCTTCCTGAAGCGGGTGCGCAAGGAGATCGACGCCCACTACCCGGACACCGTGCTGCTCGCGGAGGCCAACCAGTGGCCGGAGGACGTCGTCGACTACTTCGGCGACTACGCGGCCGGCGGCGACGAGTGCCACATGGCCTTCCACTTCCCGGTGATGCCGCGCATCTTCATGGCCGTGCGGCGCGAGTCCCGCTACCCGGTCTCGGAAATCCTGGCCAAGACACCGTCCATCCCCAAGAGCTGTCAGTGGGGGATCTTCCTGCGCAACCACGACGAGCTGACGCTCGAGATGGTCACGGACGAAGAGCGCGACTACATGTACGCCGAGTACGCCAAGGACCCCCGGATGCGCGCCAACATCGGCATCCGGCGGCGGCTCGCACCCCTGCTGGACAACGACCGCAACCAGATCGAGCTGTTCACCGCGCTGCTCCTGTCGCTGCCCGGCTCCCCGATCCTCTACTACGGGGACGAGATCGGGATGGGCGACAACATCTGGCTCGGCGACCGGGACGCGGTCCGCACCCCGATGCAGTGGACCCCGGACCGCAACGCGGGCTTCTCGTCCTGTGACCCGGGGCGCCTGTACCTGCCGACCATCATGGACCCGGTCTACGGCTACCAGGTCACCAATGTCGAGGCGTCGATGTCGTCGCCGTCGTCGCTGCTGCACTGGACCCGGCGGATGATCGAGATCCGTAAGCAGAATCCGGCCTTCGGTCTGGGCTCGTACACGGAACTGCCGTCGTCCAACCCGGCGGTGCTGGCGTTCCTGCGCGAGTACAAGGACGACCTGGTCCTGTGCGTCCACAACTTCTCGCGGTTCGCGCAGCCCACGGAGCTCGATCTGCGGACCTTCAGTGGACGGCATCCGGTGGAACTCATCGGCGGAGTGCGGTTCCCGCCCATCGGTCAATGGCCGTATCTGCTCACCCTCGCAGGTCACGGCTTCTACTGGTTCCGTCTGCGCAAGGACGCGAAGGCCACCGCGCTCTCAGCCTGAGGTGTCCACGAGGGGGACAGAACCCGTCCGAAAGGCGCCCCCTACTCCGGCGGGGCGGTTTCCACCGCCCCGCTTCGGGCACTCCCCCCTCATCCCCGCGCGCCGCCGGACAGCCACAGCTGCAATCCGGGACACTTTGCGCATTCGTGGTGTACCCGGGGAAAGGACGCGATGCCCATGTCGGAGGCTGCATCCACCCGGACTCCGCTCGGCCTGCTCCAGTCGCTCGCCCCCCTGCTGCATCAATGGCTGCCAAAACAGCGCTGGTTCGCGGGCAAGGGGTGCGCGGTCGCCGGTTTCACACCCGTCTCCGCGACGGAACTGCTGCCCCTCACCGGACCGGGTCCAGGACTGCTGCACCTGCTCGTACGGGTGCGCCAGCGGGACATGCCCGCGCGGTCCGCCGACTGCTACCAACTCCTCATCGGCGTACGCGAAACCCTGCCGCCCGCACTGGCCCCCGCGTTGATCGGCCACCTCACCGAAGGCCCGCTCGCCGGACGGACCGTGTACGAAGGAACCCGCGATCCACGGCTCGCCGGACTGCTCCTGGAACGGCTGCGCACCCCGGGGTCGCTCGGGCCGCTGCGCTTCGACCGCTTCGACGGCGCGCCGGCCATCCCCGGTGAGCTGCCCGCCCGGCCGCTGGACGCCGAGCAGTCCAACTCCTCCCTGGTCTACGGCGATGCCTACATCCTCAAACTCTTCCGCCGTATCCATCCCGGCCCCAATCCCGACCTGGAGCTGCCGCTCGCCCTCGCCCGCGCCGGGTGCGAGCGGGTACCCGTGCCCGTCGCCTGGTACGAGACGACCGCGCCGGAACCTTTCACCCTGGGCGTACTTCAGCCCTTCCTGCCCGGCTCGCGCGACGGATGGGTCCTCGCGCTGGAGGCACTGTCCTGCGGCCGGCCCTTCCTCGGCGAGGCCCATGCGCTGGGCCGGGTCACCGCAGAGGTGCACACGGCCCTCGCCGACGCGCTGCCGACCGTGAAACTGAACGGCCCCCGGACCGAGCAGCTCGCCGCCGCGATGGGCGGGCGGCTGGACGCGGCCGCACAGGCGGTGCCCGCGCTCGTGCCGTACGCGCCGCGGCTGCGCTCCGCCTTCGACGCCGTCGCGGCGCTCGGCAGACGCGGACGGACCTGGGCGGCCCAGCGGGTACACGGCGACCTGCATCTCGGTCAGATACTGCGAGGCCCGCAGGACACTCCCTGGTCCGTCATCGACTTCGAGGGCGAGCCGGCCAGACCGCTCACCGAACGATGCAGGCCGCAGCCGGCCGTTCGTGACGTCGCGGGCATGCTCCGCTCGTTCGACTACGCGGCCCGCACGCACCGCCCGTGGAATCCGGCGTGGGCGGAGCGGTGCCGGGACGCCTACTGCGACGGCTACGCCGCGGCCGGCGGCGACGATCCGCGCGAGGAGCCGGAGTTGCTCCGCGCCTACGAGACCGACAAAGCGGTCTACGAGGTCGTCTACGAGGCCAGGCACCGGCCCGACTGGCTGCCGGTGCCGATGGCCGCGATCGAACGGCTCGCCGCGCTCGACTGACTCAGCACCGCTTCCCCCACTGTCGCCACTGCCGCCCTAGGAGGCCGATCCGTGACCGCCCGACGCTCATCCCGTAACCCTTCCGAACCGGATGTGCCGCAGCAGACGACCGAGACGACACCGACCGAGGCGCCGGCCGCCCCGGCGGCCGAGGGCACGGACGCGCAGGCCCCGGCCCGGAAGGCTTCCGGCGCCCGGAAAGCGAAG
>NZ_JBEXRZ010000124.1:0-20763 GCF_040613325.1 Streptomyces sp. NPDC006283
TCGGTCTCGGGCAGCAGTCCGTCGTCGTCGAGGAAGAGCATGACGTCGACGTCGCGGCCGCCGGGGCCGAAGGCCTCGATGCCGACGTTGCGGCCTGCTGGACCGCGCCCTCGGCGGCGTCATCCCGGTGCCCGAGGAGATCCCGACGGTGCACGCCGTCCCGCCGGCGGAGCTGGAGCGCTACCACCGTCTGGCCACCCCGCAGCCGGTCCGGACCGTCACCGAGCCGATCGAGCTGACCGGCGACTGGCGGGGGCTCCCGACCACCGGGGTGTTCTGTCTCGCGAACGGCCTCAGCCTGGAGTTCGCCCGCACGCTGCACGGCACCGGCATGCCGCGGTTCGCCAAACTCGCCGAGCCCGGAGTCACGTTCTTCGAACTGGCCACCGGCCACTACCCGATGCTCTCCACCCCGGCGGAGCTGGCCGACGTCCTGATGCGCGCGGCGGCCGGCGAGGGCGTCGGCCTGTACGAGGGCTGACCGTCCGCCGGCCAGGGGCTGATGGTCACGGGTCGCCCCGGCCCGGTGTCCTGATCGCCACCCGCATGCCGGGTGCGAGGCCCCACGCGGCCATCGCCCCTGCCTCCGCCTCCAGTACGTGCCGTGCGCGCAGCCGGATCATTCCGAGCCGCCCGGGATTCATCGTGTGCACATGGACGACGCGCAACTCCTTGTCCAGATAGGCCACGTCGATCGCGAACCGCATCCGGAAGGTGTGCACACCAGCGCACGGGGTCAGCATGATCGCGCCGTCGATACCGTCCCGGCCGAGCAGCCCACGCCTACGCGCCCGGGACGAGGCGGCGATCCGCAACCCCACCGGACCGTCGTGTCCCGGTATCAGCAACTCGGCTGTGCCGTCTCGCCATTTGCCCATGGTGCAGACCGTAGCGCCGGACCCGCTCATTCCCTGGCCGTCTGCCGGCCGGCATCTAGGCTCCTCCCGTGGACGTGACGCTGATCGCCGTAGCCGCTCTGTGGGGTGCGGGCACCGGGCTGCTCATACCGCGTGCCGCGTACCGGCTGTCCGTCGAACCGGAGGAGGCCTGGCGCGCACAGTGCCCCGGCGGGCATGCCATCACGGGGCCGGCAGGCGGCTGGGTGGGCGCGGCCCGGTGCAGTGCCTGCGTGTCGGGCGTACGGGCGCCGGCGGCCACCTCGGCCTCGACGTTGCCGGTCACCGGGGAGCGCCGACCCGTCCCGTACCGCCGCTCGGCACTCGTCCCCGCCGTCACCGCTGCCGTCTGCGTCGCGTTGGCGGCGGCGACGGAGGCGCGCCCCGAGCTTGCCGTATGGCTGCTGTGCACCCCGTTCGCGGTGCTGCTCGCGCTCGTCGACCGCAACGTCCACCGGTTGCCCGACCAGCTGACGCTGCCCCTCGCGGGAGCCTCCGCCTCGTTGCTCGGACTCGCCGCACTCGCTCCCGGCGCCGGCGGGTCCTGGCCGACGGCCCTCCTGGGCGGCCTTGCCCTGGGCGCGGTCTACTTCCTCCTCTTCCTGATCAACCCCGGCGGTCTGGGCTTCGGTGACGTCAAACTCGCCTTGTCGCTGGGGGTGTTGCTCGGCTGGTACGGCTGGGCGATCGTGTTCGCGGGTGCGTTCGCCGGGTTCGTGCTGGGCTCGCTCTACGGCGTGGTGCTGCTGCTGCTGCGCCGTGCGGGCCGCAAGACGGCGATCCCCTTCGGCCCGTTCATGATCACGGGTGCCTTTCTGGGGCTGCTGCTGGGCGCCCTGTCGGGGTCCTGAGGCGGCCGGCCACGCGTCGTCCACGACCCCGCCGTCGCCTCCGCGCCAGGCGTGACTCCGGATGCGGCGTGCGGGACGCCGGGCGCACCCTGGTCCTGGAGCTGTCCCTTCCCCGACCGGGGCAGCCCGGTCAGGGAAGGGACCGTCGAGATGTTCGCGAGGCTGAGTACGTACCAGGGGTCGCCCGTACCCGCTGAGGGGGACCTGAGTGCGCAGTCGCAAGAGGTCGTGCGGCAGATCCAGGGGGTGCCCGGCTTCCTGGGCGTCTACTACCTCGTCGACCGGGCCACGGGGAAGGCGCGGTCGCTGACCTTGTGGGAGGACGAGGAGACGATGCTGGCGAGTGAGCGTGAAGCGGCTCGCATCCGTGAGGAGACCGCGCAGCGGGAAGGCCAGCGCATCCTCTCGGTCGAGCGTTTCGAGGTGGGCTTCAGCCACCTGCGAACCGGCTGACCTGAACGAGACGCCCTACGCGTGAGGCCCCACCGTCACCGGCCCCACCGACAGTTCCGCTCGCCCTTCGAGTGCTTCCGCGACGCGGTCGGCCTGGGCGATCAGGTCCTTGCGGGCACTTCGGCGGTCCAGGGCGCTGCCGATCGGCTCGACCGTCATGATGAGGCGCTTGCCCGAGCGGCGCTGGTGCCAGACGCCCGCGACGATCCCGTCCACCAGCACCACCGGGTAGTTCCCGGCCTGGCCGGCTGCGAGGGCCCGGGTCTGTGCGGCGCCCGGGAAGAGGCGTTCCCGGGGTTGGCAGGCGATCGCGTACGCGTCGAAGTAGGGGAGGAAGCGCACGCCAAGGGGCGGATCGGCGTCCTCGAACACGGTGTCGCCCGATGCCACCCACGCCGGGGCGCCTTCGAAGGCCACTGCCTCGATCCCGCCGGCATTCGCCGACTTTCCGAACTGCTCGCAGGCCCACGCCTTCGGTACGCCCAGCCACCTGGCGAAGTGCGCGGGGGTGGCAGGGCCGTATGCGTACAGGTAGTGCCGCACGAGTCTCGCGACCGCGGGGGCATCGGCCATCGGAGTGACGGCGGGGCAGGTGAAGGTGACGTTGCGGCCGCGGTTCGGGCCGAACGCGAGGGCGCCGCGGTGGGCGGCCGTGTGCGTGATCTGTCGCCAGCGCGGCCACATGTCCTGGAAGGCCTCCATCACCCGGTCCCCGGCCCAGGGGCCGGTTCGCTCGACGATCGCGTCGGTCAGTTCGCCGATGGTCAGCTCGGCGCCGGTGAGGGCGTCACGGATGGCGGCGACGACTTCGTCCGTCTGCTCCGGTGTCATCCGTACGTGGTCGGGCCACTGGTTCGGCCCGGCCGGGACGGCGGACAGCGCGCCCGTCCACATCGGCAGGTCCGCCGTGGGCAGCAGATGGACGGTGCCCCGCGGGCCGTACGTCTTCACCAGGGTGCGATCCGTCCACAGCGCCTCACGCACATGGGCCCGTGTCGTACCGGTAGGCAGCCGCAGGGCGATGGAGAGCTCCCCGGCGGAGAGGACCTGCGCGTGCGCGCCGAGCATCGATCCGGCGACGGCGGCGGGGGAGCTGTGGGAGCCGGGGGCGTACAGACCCTGGCGGGCCAGCCTTCGTGCGTTCGCCTGCGGCCATGTCACATCCGGCGGTTTCGTCATGGGAACGACGGTAGAAGTGAAGTAGGTCAGATCCCGGCCGCTACGGCCCAATGGCGGCTTCCTGTCGAGCACTTGACGCTGCGTCACTGCGTTCGTCAATGCGGCGCCTCGTGGCCGGGGTCCCCCGTGGGAGGTATGCCAGGGCCCCGGCAGGCCTGACGCCGCAACGCTCCACGCCACCTCGGCGGAATTCCGTGGACACTTCTGGCATGGCGCGGCACCCGCCACCACTTACGAAGGGTTATGGTGGAACCCCCCCCTCGGGCCGGTCCGTATCCCCCCCACGGACCGGCCCGTTTTATTTCTCCGCGGGTTTCTCCGCCAATTTCTCCGCGGTCGGGCGAGCGAACAGGTCAGCCCCGGTTGGCCCAGATGTTCGTGCCCTGCGTGTCCACCGCGAAGGTGTCGATCTCGCTAAGTTCCGCGTCCGTCAGAGGCGCCCCGGCCAGCGCCGCGACGTTCTCCTCGAGCTGCTTCACGCTCGACGCGCCGATCAGCGCGGACGTCATCCGCGGATCCCGCAGCACCCAGGAGATCGCCAGCTGTGCCAGCGACTGGCCACGCCGCGACGCGATGTCGTCGAGCCCCTGCAGCCGCCGCAGGACCTCGTCGGACAGCAGGTTCGGATCCAGGGACTTGCCCTGCGTCGCGCGCGACCCCTCGGGGATGCCCTTCAGGTACTTGTTGGTGAGCAGGCCCTGTGCGAGCGGCACGAAGGAGATGCACCCCATGCCGGCGTCCTCCAGCGTGTCGAGCAGGCCGTCGCTCTCGATCCAGCGGTTGATCATCGAGTACGAAGGCTGGTGGATGAGGGCCGGGACGCCCATCTCCTTCAGCAGCCGGGCCGCTTCCGCGGTCTGCTCGGCGTTGTACGACGACACACCCACGTACAGCGCCTTGCCCTGCTGCACGGCGGACGCGAGCGCTCCCATCGTCTCCTCGAGCGGAGTCTCCGGGTCGAAGCGGTGCGAGTAGAAGATGTCGACGTAGTCGACTCCCATCCGCTTCAAGGACGCGTCGAGCGACGACAGCAGGTACTTCCGTGAACCCCACTCGCCGTACGGCCCGGGGTGCATGAGGTAGCCCGCTTTGGTCGAAATGATGAGTTCGTCACGGTAAGAGGCAAAATCCTGGGCGAAGATCTTGCCGAAGTTCAGCTCGGCCGACCCGGGAGGCGGTCCGTAGTTGTTCGCCAGGTCGAAGTGCGTCACACCGAGATCGAAGGCCCGGCGGAGAATGGCGCGCTGCGAATCGAGGGTGCGGTCGTCGCCGAAGTTGTGCCAGAGGCCCAGCGAGAGCGCGGGGAGCTTGAGGCCGGAGTGGCCGCTGCGGCGGTACTCCATGGACTCGTAGCGGTCGGCGTCTGCCAGGTAGTAAGGGGAATCAGTCACGCTTCCCTCCTTATCACGTACTTGTGACACACCGCGTTGGGCCGCTGCGGCCGGGCCGCAGTACTGTTGCGCCTTCGGGGACTGCCGCATGGAGGGGTGTAAGAACAGTGAACCTGCGCGACCTGGTGTACGGGCTCTACGCACGCCGGGTGGAAGGCCGCCTCGACCACGACCAGGTGCCCAAGCACATCGGAGTGATCCTCGACGGCAACCGCCGCTGGGCCAAGGCCTCGGGCGGCACGGCTGCCCAGGGGCACCAGGCCGGCGCCGACAAGATTTCCGAGCTGCTCGGCTGGTGCGCCGAGACGGACGTCGAGGTCGTCACCCTCTGGCTCCTGTCCACGGACAACTTCGACCGGCCCGCGGAAGAGCTGACCCCGCTCCTCGGCATCATCGAGAACACCGTGCGCAACCTCGCCGCCGACGGGCGCTGGCGCGTGCACCACGTGGGAACGCTGGACCTGCTGCCGGGACACACCCAGACGGTGCTGAAGGAGGCCGAGCAGGCCACGGCGGACATCGACGGAATACTGGTCAACGTCGCCGTCGGCTACGGCGGCCGCCAGGAGATCGCGGACGCGGTGCGGTCCCTGCTGCTGGAGCACGCGCGGAAGGGCACCAGCTTCGAGGAGCTCGCGGAGATCGTCGACGTCGAGCACATCTCGGAGCACCTGTACACCCGGGGCCAGCCCGATCCGGACCTGGTGATCCGCACGAGCGGGGAGCAGCGGCTGTCGGGGTTCATGCTCTGGCAGAGCGCGCACTCCGAGTACTACTTCTGCGAGGTCTTCTGGCCGGCCTTCCGCAAGGTCGACTTCCTGCGTGCGCTGAGGGACTACGCGGCGCGCCACCGCCGCTACGGCTCCTGACGCCCGAACCGGGGCTCTTCACCCTGTGCCTGGCGGCGTGGAACCCCCACCGGGCCCCCGCGCCGGACGGGCTGACTCCGTCAGCCCGTCCGGAGGCACCCCCTCTTCGCCTGGCGGCGTGGAACCTCCGCCGGGCATCCGCGCGGGTCGCCGGCAGGCTGATCGTCAGCCCGTCCCGGGGGCACTCACGCCTGGCGGGTAGGAGATACCCACGGCCGCAGGCCGTAGGAGTTCGAGGACACCGCGCGGAGCGCGGTACGGGTCCGGGGCTTGCACCGGTCACGGGAATCGGGGCTCCACGGCCGCCAGGCAGTGGGGAGGGCAGGGGAACGGCCCCCGCCCAGCGGCCCCCGTCACCCCGTGTTCATCACCACGACGCCACGCCCCTGGCATGGCTGCACTTGTTCGAGGGAATACCACTTGCAGGTCGACGTCCGATCCACGAACGTCGTATCTCAGTGAGCGGCCGACACCGCTCACCCGGGAGGCCCTTTGCACACGAAGGACTGCACCAGCGGTGCGGACCACGCGGAGGGCCGGCGCTCGGCCCGCGCATCGTGGCCTGAGCCCGGCCCGTCCCCCGCTTCGGCGGGTGGACCCATGGCCCGCGACGCCGTCGCACCCCGACCTCGTCCGAGGGGGTACGTCCTTCCGTGGTGAACAGCACAAAGCGCCGTATGAACGACCGGCGCACCTACGTTCTCGACACCAGCGTCCTGCTGGCGGATCCGAACGCCATGAGCCGCTTCGACGAGCACGAGGTCGTGCTCCCCGTCGTCGTGGTCACGGAGCTCGAGGCCAAGAGGCACCATCCGGAGCTCGGTTACTTCGCCCGCCAGGCGCTGCGCCTGCTGGACGACTTCCGGGTCAGGTACGGCCGCCTCGACGCCCCCCTCCCGATCGGCGATCTCGGCGGTTCCCTGCGTGTCGAGCTCAACCACTCCGATCCCGGCGTACTTCCGGCCGGCTTCCGACTGGGGGACAACGACTCACGGATTCTGGCGGTCGCGCGCAACCTGCAGGCGGAGGGATACGACGTCACGGTCGTCTCCAAGGACCTGCCGCTGCGTATCAAGGCGTCCTCGGTCGGTCTGCTCGCCGAGGAGTACCGCGCGGAGCTCGCCATCACCGACGCCGGCTGGACCGGCATGGCGGAGCTGCCACTCTCCGGCGAGCAGGTCGACCTGCTGTACGGAGAGGAGTCGCTGTACGTGCCGGAGGCGGCCGGTCTTCCCGTCCACACCGGCCTGGTGCTGCAGTCGGAGCGCGGCAAGGCTCTGGGCCGCATCACGGCCGAGGGGAACATCCGTCTGGTGCGCGGCGACCGCGAGGTCTTCGGTATCCACGGCCGCAGCGCCGAACAGCGCATCGCCCTCGACCTGCTGCTCGACCACGAGGTCGGCATCGTCTCGCTCGGCGGCCGGGCCGGCACCGGAAAGTCGGCGCTGGCGCTCTGCGCGGGTCTCGAGGCGGTCCTGGAGCGCCAACAGCACCAGAAGGTGATGGTCTTCAGGCCGCTGTACGCGGTGGGCGGGCAGGAGCTCGGCTATCTGCCGGGCACCGAGGCCGAGAAAATGAGCCCCTGGGCCCAGGCGGTCTTCGACACCCTGTCCGCGGTGGCGGGCCGGGAGGTCATCGAGGAGGTGCTCGGCCGCGGCATGCTGGAGGTTCTGCCGCTGACCCACATCCGGGGCCGTTCCCTGCACGACGCATTTGTCATCGTCGACGAGGCCCAGTCCCTGGAGCGGAACGTCCTGCTGACTGTTCTGTCCCGTATCGGGGCGAATTCCCGGGTCGTCCTCACGCACGACGTGGCGCAGCGGGACAATCTGCGGGTCGGGCGGTACGACGGAGTCGTCGCCGTGGTCGAGAAACTGAAGGGCCATCCACTCTTCGCGCATGTCACCCTCACCCGTTCCGAGCGTTCGCAGATCGCCGCGCTCGTGACCGAAATGCTGGAGGACGGACAGATTTAGCCCCATAAGGGCCAGAGGCTTATCTGGCAAAAAGGGCAAGTCAGTTGACGCCGCCCGGCGAAGCGCAAGAGCCTAGCCGGGCGGCGTCGCGCTGTCCGCCGTTCCTCCAAACACCCTGGCGTAAACGGGGTGTGAGCTTTCACACGCAACGAAGAATTGCCTTGCGGTATCGGCTTCCGGCAGAGTCTTGCTTCCGTCAGGCCCCGCATGCGACACATCGGCACCACAGTTGGTGCACAGCAACACACAACTCAAGACCTGTCCGTCGTATGCCGCCCGCGAGCACAACGCGGCAACTCCTCCCAAGGGGTTGCCCACCGGGCCCGCGCCTCCCGTGACCCAAGCAGTGGGGAGGCCAGCGCCAGGGGCACGATTGCGCTCGCGAGGTCACCTATGCGGGCGATGCTGGAAGGAAACCGTGTGAGCCGGATCTCGGTCCGGGGATTCGCAGTCGCTTCGGCTACTGCGGTCACCACCGTAGGCGCCGTTGTCGGCGTCGCGTCGGGCAGCACTCAGCCCTCGGGCGACAACCTCGAGGCGACCGCTGCCGACACGACGCTCCTCGCGGACATCCCCATGGGTGAGCAGGCGCAGATTCAGGTCTCGTCCCTGACGCAGCAGGCCGACGCCCAGGCCGCTGCCGCGGACGCGGCTGCGCAGAAGTCCGCCGAGGAGTCGGCCCGGCTTCAGGCCGCCGAGACCGCGAAGGCGAAGAAGGAGGCCGCCGAGAAGGAGGCCGAGCGCAAGCGCGAGGAGGCGGAGGCACGCGCCAACCGTGACTCCGTGCGCGACGCGTCCAGCTTCTCGACGCAGTCGTCCTACACGGTCGCCGAGGTCCAGGCGATGGCCCGCCAGATGGTGCCCGCCGACCAGTTCCAGTGCTTCAGCAACATCGTGAACCACGAGTCGACCTGGAACTACCGGGCGCAGAACCCGTCTTCCGGTGCCTACGGCCTCGTCCAGGCGCTGCCGGGTTCCAAGATGTCGTCGGCCGGTGCCGACTGGCAGACCAACCCGGCCACCCAGATCAAATGGGGCCTGAACTACATGGACAGCCGCTACGGCAGCCCCTGTGGCGCGTGGTCGTTCTGGCAGGCCAACCACTGGTACTAGTCGGGCAGACGCTCAACTTTCCGGAGCCCCTCACCGTCCTACGGTGAGGGGCTCCGTGCGTGTACGGTCAGGTCCTGGTATTCCCGGCGGGGGCGCCACCGCGCCCCTGGGCGCAGGGGGAGAGTGTGGGGGAAGAGGAAGCAACATGTCGAAAGTTCCAGGATGGCTCGGCCGAGTGGGCGCCGGGCTGACCCGGATAGGAGAGCGTCTGGACGAGCGCCGCAGCGAAGCCGCGGAGGACTCCGACGACAGCCTGCCCGGGGTTCCGCACACTCCTGACAGCGTTCCGCCGCCGCCCTCGTACGCCCCCGCCGTGGCGGCCAAGCCCGATCCGGTCGCCGCCATCCCGTGGGGTATCCGGGTCGCCGCGGAGGCAGGCTGGCGGCTGCTCGTACTCGCGGGCACGCTCTGGGTGTTGATGCGGGTCATCAGTGCGGTGCAACTGGTGGTGCTGGCCTTCGTGGCCGCCCTGCTCGTCACCGCGATGCTCCAGCCCACCGTCGCCCGGCTGTGCAGGCTCGGCCTCCCGCGGGGCCTCGCCACCGCCGGGACCGCGATCCTGGGCTTCGTCATCATGGGGCTTGTCGGATGGTTCGTCGTCTGGCAGGTCATGGACAATCTCGACAACCTCTCCGACCGTGTCAGGGACGGTATCGAGGAGCTCAAGCGCTGGCTGCTGAACAGTCCGTTCCATGTGACGGAAAGCCAGATCAACGACATCGCCCAGAACCTCAGCGACACGATCGGCACCAACACGGAGGAGATCACCTCCGCGGGTCTGCAGGGCGTGGGCGTCATGGTCGAGGTGCTCACAGGAATACTGCTGGCGATGTTCTCGACACTGTTCCTGCTGTACGACGGAAAGCGCATCTGGGAGTGGGTGCTCCGGCTCGTCCCGTCGCAGGCGCGTCCGGGAGTCGCCGGCGCGGGGCCGCGTGCCTGGCGCACTCTGACCGCGTACGTCCGCGGGACGGTCATAGTGGCCCTGATCGACGCGATCTTCATCGGTCTCGGGCTCTACTTCCTCGATGTGCCGCTGGCCGTGCCGCTCGCCGTGTTCATCTTCCTGTTCGCCTTCATCCCGCTCGTCGGTGCGGTCGTCTCCGGCGCCCTCGCGGTCGTCGTCGCGCTCGTCACCCAGGGCGTGTTCACCGCGCTGATGGTGCTCATCGTCGTCCTCGCCGTACAGCAGATCGAGGGCCATGTGCTGCAGCCGTTCATCCTCGGCCGGGCGGTACGGGTGCACCCGCTCGCCGTGGTGCTCGCCGTCGCCGCGGGCGGTCTGACGGCCGGCATCGGCGGCGCCGTGGTGGCGGTGCCGCTGGTGGCCGTCACCAACACGGTCGTGGGCTACCTGCGCGCGTACGGCAGGGAGCAGGCGCTGCGGCAGTCGCCGCCGCCGCACGGATCGACGTCCCTGGACGCGGCGGCCACGTCGGCGTCGGGCGGGGCCAAGCCGGAGCCCGGCGGGCCCGGATCGCAGGGCGACACCCCGAGGTCGCCGAGGCAGGAGGAGCAGGAATGATCTCCGAACCCGAACTGGTGGGCGAGGAGCGCTACGGCGCGGCCGAGCTCCCCGGACAACGGTCCGGGACCGAGGACGTGGTGACGACCGAGGACGCCCCCGCCGCTTCCCGTCCCTCGCGCCCCGCCTGGCTGTGGGCACTCGGTGGCGCGGTCGTCGCGTCGGCGCTGTGGGCGGGCGGACTTTACGTGTACGAGACCAGGGCCCCGGACCTCGGGGGCTACCGGGCCAGCGCCGACCTGTGCAAGGACGCGGAACTGAAGGCCGTGTCCGCCGTGCTCGGCAAGCGGGAGGGCGAGGGCTACACGTGGGGCAACAAGCACGAGAGCGTCGACGACTCCGGCTGCTCCGCCGACATGAGGCCGGTCGGGTACGAGGCCCCCAAGGACGAGGACGGCGTCGAGATGGGCTCGATGCCGAGTGTCACCGTCGGCTACACGCTGCACAAGAAGACCGATCCCGGACCCGAGTTCGAGGGGACCGTCGCCGCGCGGCACAACTACTTCGGCGCGACCACGAAGCTCACCCGGATCGACGATCTGGGTGAGCATGCGTACATCGTCCGGGACTCCGACAGCAGCGGGATCACCCTTGAGGTACTGGACGGCCAGGCGGTTCTGACCATGGCCGCACACAGCGACTGGGACGTGGACAGCGGAGAGCCGCTGACCGACATGGCGGAGATCGAGCCGCTGCTGGTCGAGGACATGAAGGCGCTGATGCTCGAGCTGACGAACTGAGGCAGCCCGCACACCGGACGCAAAAAAGGGCCCCGGCCGACAGGAGAGTCGGCCGGGGCCCTTCGCGCGTGTGTGCTACTCGGCCAGGACGGCCTCTGCGTCCAGCGTCGCGCCGACGGCCTGGATCACCGCGGCGATCTTGACGGCCTCCTGGACCGTCTCGCGGTCCACACCGGCCTTGCGCAGCACCTGCTCGTGGGAGTCGAGGCACTGGCCGCAGCCGTTGATCGCGGAGACGGCGAGCGACCAGAGCTCGAAGTCGACCTTCTCCACGCCCGGGTTGCCGATGACGTTCATCCGCAGACCGGCGCGCAGCGTCCCGTACTCCGGGTCCGACAGCAGGTGCCGGGTCCGGTAGAAGACGTTGTTCATCGCCATGATCGCGGCGGCGGACTTGGCGGCGGTGTACGCCTCCTGGGATAGGTTCGCCTTCGCCTCCGGCTCCAGCTCACGGAGCACCTTCGGCGAGCGCGAGGCGATCGCGCAGGCCAGGACGGTGCCCCACAGCTGCTGCTGCGGAAGCTCGCTGTTGCCGATGACCGAACCGAGGTTCAGCTTCAGGTCCTTGGCGAAGTCCGGGATGGCGGACTTGAGTTCGTCGAGAGCCATTCGGATCACTCGCCCGAGAGCAGCGCGACGGGGTCGAGGGTGTTCTCGCCCTTGGTCCAGTTGCAGGGGCACAGCTCGTCGGTCTGCAGGGCGTCCAGTACCCGCAGGACCTCCTTGGGGTTACGGCCGACGGAGCCGGCGGTCACCATGGTGAACTGGATCTCGTTGTTCGGGTCGACGATGAAGACGGCGCGCTGGGCGAAGCCGTCCTCGCCCTCGATGCCGAGGTCGCGCATCAGCTCGTGCTTCGAGTCGGCCATCATCGGGAAGGGCAGGTCACGCAGGTCGGCGTGGTCCTTGCGCCAGGCGTGGTGGACGAACTCCGAGTCGCCGGAGAAGCCGAGGATCTGGGCGTCACGGTCGGCGAACTCCTCGTTCAGCTTGCCGAACGCGGCGATCTCGGTCGGGCAGACGAAGGTGAAGTCCTTGGGCCACGCGAAGACGACCTTCCACTTGCCCTCGTAGGACTTGTGGTTGATCTGCTCGAACTCCTTGCCGCTCTCCAGCGAGACGCAGGCAGTCAGTTCGAACGTGGGGAACTGGTCACCGACAGTGAGCACGCGCTCTCCTTGCATGGAGGAAGGTCCCTTTTGGGGTCTTCCAGGGGGTTGGACGGATCTTGATGGTGGCACAGGGTGCATTGATCGCGGAAATAGCTAGACTCGGTCATCGCGATCGGAGGTACCTATCAGTGGCTTCAGTAATTCCGGTGAACCGGGTCAAACAACCGAGCCTCGCACAGCTGCGCGCCTTCGCCGCCGTGTCCGAGCATCTGCACTTTCGGGACGCCGCGGCAGCAATCGGGATGAGCCAGCCCGCGCTGTCCGGCGCGGTCTCGGCACTCGAGGAGGCACTGGGTGTCCAGCTCCTCGAGCGTACGACCCGAAAGGTGCTGCTCTCCCCGGCCGGGGAGCGTCTCGCGGTGCGGGCCAAGGCGGTGCTGGACGCGGTCGGCGCGCTGATGGACGAGGCGGAGGCGGTGCGGGCGCCGTTCACGGGGGTGCTCCGGCTCGGCGTGATCCCCACGGTCGCGCCGTACCTCCTGCCGAGCGTGCTGAAGCTGGCGCACGAGCGGTACCCGGAACTGGACCTTCAGGTCCACGAGGAGCAGACGTCCTCCCTGCTGGAAGGCCTGTCGGCGGGGCGGCTGGACCTGCTGCTGCTCGCGGTTCCGCTCGGGGTGCCGGGCGTCACCGAACTCCCGCTTTTCGACGAGGACTTCGTCCTCGTCACACCGGAGGACCACTGGCTCGGCGGCCGCCAGGACATCCCGCGCGAAGCGCTGCGTGAACTGCACTTGCTGCTGCTCGACGAGGGCCACTGCCTGCGCGACCAGGCCCTCGACATCTGCCGCGAGGCCGGCCGCACGGAAGGCGCCCCCGTGACCACGACGGCGGCTGGCCTGGCCACCCTGGTCCAACTGGTCGCGGGCGGCCTGGGCGTCACGCTGCTCCCCCGAACAGCCGTCGACGTCGAAACGGGCCGCGCCGCCCGCCTCCAGACAGGCTGGTTCACAGACCCGGCCCCGTCACGCCGCATCGCCCTGGCCATGCGCTCGGGCGCGGCCCGGAGCGACGAATTCGAGGAACTGGCAAAGGCGCTGCGGGAGGCGATGGGGGCGCTGCCGGTACGAGTGGTGTCGTGAGGGGTCATCCCCCACCCGCGCCTTTCCGTTGTGCCGGTGTGCGGCGGGCCACCCGGCGGGCGGGCTCGGGGGCGCACGCGTCACTCCGTCCGAAGGCCCTCCGGCCGCATCAGGCGCCACAGCGCCGGCAGGCTCAGTAGCGTCACCGTGAGGATCAGTGCCGCACCCAGGCCCGCCACCGGCACGAACGCACCCCAGTGGGTGACCGGTTTTGCGAGCATGCGCAGCATCGTCGCGCCGAGGGCCACGCCGCCCATGATCGCCACGGCCGTGCCCAGCGCCACCGGGACGGCTGTCTGCCAGAGCACCGAGCGTGCCAGTACGGAGCGCGGGGTGCCGAAGGCGACCAGTACGGACAGCAGGCGCCTGCGTTCCCTCAGCTGCTCGATCTGGGCGACCGCCATCGACACGGCGATCAGGGCCATCGTCGCGGTCGCCGCGGCCAGCAGTCCGCTCTGGACGCTCGCGTACTGCCGGTCCCGTTCGATCTTCTGGATCGTCCGCACCCTGAGCGAGGGGTCGATCCGCGCGGCCGTGTTGCGGACGAACTCCCGTGCGTCCGGCACGCTCTCGTCGATCCGTACCTTCGCCGTGGTCGTCGCGTCCGGCAGCTTCGTCACGTCCATCGCGCCCGGGGTGGCGAAGATGCCGTAGTGCTCGCGTGCCACCGGATCGCGCCGGGTCGTCACCGTCGGTGCGTTCTTCGGCAGTGTCCACAGCAGCGGGGCGGAGCCGTCGTAGGGCGTGTTGCTGTTGAGGTTCACCGGTCGGCCTTTTCTGGCGGTGCGGTCGATCCAGCTGCTCGGCGGCTCGTTGCCGGCCGGGTGGACGACAAACGTGTCGCCGTCCGCGCAGGAGCCGATCGTCGCCAGCTCACGCAGCGTCGCGCAGTCGCCGACCGTCAGCCCCGTCGTGGGCCGGAGGTCGTCGGCGTCGACGGGCTCCGGGCTGATCACGTACGCCTCCACCGCGCCGATCACGCTTCGCACGCCCGGAGTGGCACGGAACTCGCGGATCATCTCCGCCGCCAGCTCCCCGTCGGGGAACTCCGCCGTCACCGTCAGCTGCGCCCGTGCGGCGTTCTGTCCGGTGACACGGTTGAAGTCGTCGTGGACCCCGGCGAACACCATCTGCAGTGCGATCGCACCGGCCACCGCGACGGTGATGCCGCTGACCGACCTGATCGCCGGGCCGCTCGTCAACTGCAGTCTTCGGACCGCCAGTTGCCATGACACCGGACCGCCGCGCAGTCGCTTGACGGCCGTTTCCACCAGCCAGGGGAGCAGTGCCGTCAGTGAGAACAGCACCAGCAGGGTGCCGGCGGCGATCGGCCACGGGGCAACGACCTCGTTCGGGCCGTCGAACGTGCCGGTGGCCATCAGCACGCCCAGTCCTCCCGGCAGCATCAGCAGCCGCCACCACAGCCGGCGGCGCCGCGGCACCGCCTGTCGGAAGACACCCAGCGGTTCGATCGTCACGGCCCGCATCGCGAACAGTGTCACCGCGACGGACACAACGGGAACGGCGAGCAGGATCAGCGCGCCGAGCAGCGGAACGGGCACGACATCGGAGGCGAACGCGCTCAGGTCCCACACCCGCACCCGGCCGGCCACCGGTCGCGCCACGGCGAACAGCCCGATGCCGACCGCCAGCCCGAGGGCCGAACCGAACAGCGCCTCGCCGGCCGCGATCCAGCGAGTGGTCCGCGCGTCCGCGCCGACCAGCCGCAGCGCGGCGAGTCGCCGGTCGCGCTGCTCGCCGCCGAAGCGGACGGCGGTGGCGATGAAGACCGCCACCGGCACCAGCAGCACCACACAGGCCAGCACGACGACCACGATGAGCACGGGTGCCATCGGCTCGCCGCCGCCCCGGGCGCCGTAACCGTCGGTCCGTACACCCCCGTTGGCGGTGGTCAGGGTGGAGCTGCCCGCGTAGTAGCGCAGCTCGCCCGGGTCGAGAAGCCCCGCCTCGCCGATGAGACCGGCCGTCCGGTGGGGGAGACGTTCCCCCAGGAGGCGTCCTTCCGGTGAGGCGAGCAGCTCGGCGAGCGCGGGCGACACGTACATCTCGCCGTCGGCCGGGGCGCGCCCGAGTCCGGGCGGCAGCTCGGGGTGTGTGCCGTCGGGACGCAGGATCTGGCCGCCGACGGTCTCCGTGCGGTAGTCGGAATCCGCCTGTGCGACCACCAGGGTCCGGTCGGAGCGGGTGACGGGCTTGTCCGACACCAGGGCGGTCGCGGTGCGGGCCGCCGCCCGGGTGTCCCGGCCGTCCACCATCTGCGGCACGGACGCGGCGAGCAGCAGCAGCGCGACGCCGAGTCCCACACCGACGGCGGTCAGCGCGTTACGCGTCCAGCCCTCACGCCCGCCGGACGTGCCGAACCGGATGCCCATGGCGAGGTCCCGCAGACGGGCGGCAGGGACGCGGTGCGGCCGGCGGGGGGCGGTCGCCTCATCGGTGGAGTGCCGCTCGTGGAGCCGTGTGCTCATACCGCCCGCTCCGGATCGCGCGACCTGCCGTCCCGCACGACGATCTCCCGGTCCGAGTACGCGGCGACGCGCGACTCGTGCGTGACCAGGACGACGGCCGTGTTCTGCCGGCGGGCAGTGTCGGTGAGCAGCGACATCACCCGCTCGCCGTTGAGGGAGTCCAGGGCGCCGGTGGGTTCGTCGGCGAAGACGACTTTGGGGGAGACGGCCAGGGCGCGGGCCACCGCGACCCGCTGCCCCTGCCCGCCGGAGACCTCTCCGGGCCGCTTGCGCGCGGCGTCCTCGACCTCCAGCCGCTCCAGCCACTCGAGCGCCGTCCGCTCGGCGTCCCTGCGCCTGGCGCCGCTCAGCCGCAGAGGCAGCGCGACGTTCTCCACGCAGGTCAACTCCGGTACGAGCTGCCCGAACTGGAACACGAACCCGAAGTCCGTACGCCGCAGCGCGCTGCGCTCCGCGTCGGACATCGCGGTGAGTTCCCGCCCGGCGTAAACGACGGTGCCGGAGTCGGGCCGGACGATCCCGGCGAGGCAGTGCAGCAGCGTCGACTTGCCGGAGCCCGAAGGTCCCATGACGGCGACGACCTCACCCGGGTGGATGGAGAACGACGCGCCGTCGAGGGCGGAGGTCGCTCCGAACGTCTTGCGCAGATCGTCGGCGACGAGCAGAGAGCCGGCGGGGGTCACGCAAGGACCTCCGCGGAGAGCCGGTCCAGCCGTGCGGCGGTCAGTTCCAGCCAGCGCAGATCCGCTTCGAGATGGAACAGGGCGTGGTCGCAGATGAGCTGGTCGGCGAGGTCGCCGTGGCGCTTGCGTTCGGTGAGGGCACGCATCAGACGCAGATGCTCGGCGCGCTGCGAGTCGAGCAGGTCGGCGGCGCTGCGGCCGGTGAGCAGGGCGAGGACGACCTTGGTGTAGAGCGTCGACTGAAGATACGGCTCCGGCTTCTCGGGCTCCGCGAGCCACCGCGAGACATCGGTGATGCCGGCCTCGGTGATGGCGTACCGCTTCCGCTCCGGCCCGCCGCCGGCTTCGACGCCGTCGACCTCGACGAGGCCGTTCTTGAGGAGGCGGGACATCGTCGAGTAGACCTGCCCGTAGTGGAGCGGACGGTCCTGCCCGAATCTCTCGTCGAAGGCGCGCTTGAGGTCGTAGCCGTGGCGGGGGCCGGCTTCCAGCAGGCCGAGGAGGGTGTGACCGATGGACATGGGAGCCACTGTACTCGGCGTGTATACATGGGGTTTATAGGGTCCGCCCCGAGGGGCGGGACCCCGGGGCGGCGGCAGCGCCCCCGCCCCGTGCGGCCCGGCGCCCCCCTACGGCGGCGGCGTCTTCGGAGGGCGGCCGCGGCGGGGGATCGGTCGGGTGGTGGACGGGAGGCGGCCCGCCTCCGACAGAGCGCGCCGCAGGACGAACTCGATCTGCGCATTCGTGCTGCGCAGTTCGTCCCCCGCCCACCGGGCCAGCGCCTCGTACACCGCCGGGTCCAGCCGCAGCAGCACCTGCTTCCGTTCGGAGGGCGGCGGTGTCACTGGTAGAGCGTGCCCGTGTTGAGGACCGGCTGGGCCGCGCGGTCGCCGCACAGCACCACCATCAGATTCGACACCATCGCCGCCTTGCGTTCGTCGTCCAGCTCCACGAGGCCCTGCTCGCCGATCCGGGTCAGCGCCGCCTCCACCATGCCGACCGCTCCGTCCACGATCTGCCGGCGTGCCGCCACGACGGCGCCCGCCTGCTGGCGCTGGAGCATCGCGGAGGCGATCTCCGGAGCGTACGCGAGGTGCGTGAAGCGGGACTCGATGATGTGGACGCCCGCCGCCTCGACGCGCGCGTGCAGTTCGACGGCGAGCTTCTCGGTGATCTCCTCCGCGTTGCCGCGCAGCGACAGGCCTTCCTCGTCGTGTGCGTCGTACGGGTACTCGATCGCGATGTGCCGGACCGCCGCCTCGGTCTGTGTGGAGACGAACTCGAGGAAGTCGTCCACCTCGAACATCGCCTGGGCGGTGTCCTCCACCTTCCACACCACCACCGCGGCCAGCTCGATCGGGTTGCCGTAGGCGTCGTTCACCTTCAGTACGGCCGTCTCGTGGTTGCGCACACGGGTCGAGATCTTGGTCCGCGAGGTGAGCGGGTTGACCCAGCGCAGGCCGTCCGTACGGATCGTGCCCCGGTAGCGGCCGAAGAGCTGGACCACGCGGGCCTCGCCGGGCGCGACCATGTTCAGCCCGCACATGGCGAGGAAGGCGACGACGCCGATCAGGATGCCGCCGGTGATCAGTGCGGCCTTGATGCCCGCGGAGTCGAACGTCGTGGCAGTGGCGACGAGGGCCGCCCCGCCCGCCAGGCCGAGCAGGCCCAGCAGCAGGGCGAGGCCGCCGCCGATGCTGTGCGCGGCGAATTCCCGCACGCGCGGCGACGGCATCTGTGGCACGTCGGCCGTGTTGTCGTGGTCGATAGTGCTGGTGGCAGGCATGGTCGTCCCCGTTTCTGCGGTGCTGCGATCGAGCGGTGCGTTTCTAGCATAGTGATATCACTTTTTTGGCCGTCGCAACCCTCTGAGCCGTTCGTGAGTCGGTTCCATGAGACAAGGTGCTGATTGTCACGTCCTGAAAAGAACGGATCGATGCCTCTTTGTCTGCACGACCGGTGTTAGCTTTCTGAGCTGGTTCGGGCTGGTCACCGGACGGACACGTCACCGGACAGCTACCTAGTGGGCGACAGAGCGGAGCAACGAAGCGATGGGCCGAGCGGAAGCGCGACAGGCCCGGCAGCGCGGTGCGCGCCGGGCGAGGAAAGCAGGGCCCTCGGGCATACGCCGCTTCTTCACGTTCAGGAAGATCCTCGGCACGTTCTTCGGTCTGTGCCTGCTGGCGATGGGCGCGTTCGTCGTGGCCTACATGCTCGTCCCGGTCCCCGAGGCCAACGCCGAAGCCAAGCTGCAGAGCAACGTCTACAAGTACAGCGACGGCAAGATCCTCGCCCGTGAGGGCAAGCTCAACCGTGAGATCGTCGGCCTGGAGAAGATCCCGCGGGACGTCCAGTACGCCTTCGTCGCGGCCGAGAACAAGACGTTCTTCGAGGACTCCGGCGTCGACGTCAAGGGCACTCTGCGCGGCCTGAAGAACACCGTCACCGGCCAGGGCAAGCAGGGTGGCTCGACCATCACCCAGCAGTACGTCAAGAACTACTACCTGACCCAGGACCGGACGGTCACCCGCAAGCTCAAGGAGCTGGTGATCTCGCTGAAGGTGGACCGGAACAAGGACAAGGACGAGATACTCGCCGGTTACCTCAACACCAGCTACTTCGGCCGCGGCGCGTACGGCATCCAGGCCGCCGCCCAGGCGTACTACGGCATCGACGCCGAGAAGCTGAACGTCGCTCAGGGCGCCTACCTGGCCTCCCTCGTCCAGGCCCCCAGCCGCTTCGACTGGGCCGTGGCCTCCGACGAGACCAAGGAGGCGGTGACCAACCGCTGGAACTACGTGCTGAACAACATGGTCGAGGAGAGCTGGCTCGACAAGAGCACGCGTGACGGCCTGAAGTTCCCCGTCCCCAAGGCGCCGAAGGCCGCGCCCGGCCTGAGCGGCCAGGCCGGCTACATCGTCGAGGCGGCCAAGGAAGAGCTGGCCGAGCAGGGCCTCGACAAGGCCGACCTCGACGCCGGTGGCTGGACGATCACCCTGAACATCGACTCCAAGCGCCAGAAGGCGCTGGAGAAGTCGGTGCAGGAGCAGCTCGAGGACGACCTGGACCGCAAGGGCAACAAGGTGGACGCCACCGTGCAGGCCGGCGCGACCTCCGTCGACCCGAAGACCGGCAAGGTCGTCGCCCTGTACGGGGGTGTGAGCGCCACCGAGCACTGGTTCTCGAACGCCACCCGCCGCGACTACCAGCCCGCCTCCACGTTCAAGCCCGTCGTGTTCGCCTCCGCTCTGGAGAACGGGGCCGAGACCCAGGACGGCAACCCGATCGGCCTGAACACGGTCTACGACGGCACCAGCAAGCGCCCGGTCGAGGGCATCGAGGGCCGTTATGCCCCGCAGAACGACCTCGGCAAGAGCTACGGACCGGTGAGCGTCCAGACGTCGCTGAACCGGTCGATCAACTCGGCTTTCGCGCAGATGGCCGTGGACGTCGGTCTGGACGAGGTGAAGGACACGGCGCTCGAACTGGGCGTCCCGGACAAGAACTTCCCGGTGCGGCCGTCGATCGCGCTGGGCACCATGGGCGCCTCGACCTGGGACATGGCGGGCGTCTACGCCACGCTCGACAACCACGGCAAGAAGGTCACGCCCACGATCGTCGCCGAGGCCGAGCACAAGGACCGCGAGGTCGAGCTCGAGGACCCCGTCGGCAGCCAGGTGATCAGCCGTGAGACGGCCGACACGGTGACCGCGGGCCTGACGGGCGTGGTGAAGAACGGCTCCGGCATCGCCGCGAAGTCCAGCGCGTACGAGGCGGCCGGCAAGACCGGCACCTCGGAGGACAACAAGTCCGCCTGGTTCGCGGGCTACACGCCCGAACTCGCCACCGTGGTGGCCCTGTTCGGCGAGTCCCCCAAGGACGGCGGCGGACAGGTCTCCCTCACCGGCACCGCGGAGGCCGGCCGGGCCAACGGCGGCGGATTCCCCGCCCGGATCTGGGCCGACTACACGCTGGGCGCGCTGAACGGCGGCTCTGACGCCGAGTTCGACCTGGAGGTCGCGGAGGTCGCGACCCCCGACCCGACGCCCACGGAGACCGAGTCGGAGTCCGAGGACCCGACCCCGACGCCCACGGAGACCGAGTCGGAGTCCGAGGACCCCACCCCGACACCCACGGACACCGAGACCGTGGATCCGTCGCCGACGGACGACCCGACGCCGACGAAGACCGTCATCCCGCCGACCGGCACGTTCACACCGCCGGTGGAGCCCGGCGACGACGAGGCGGATCGGGACCAGAACCGGCGCCCGCTGCAACCCTGAGCGACGAAGAGCGCATGATATCCGACGAGCTTCCCGCGTACGCCGCGGCCGGCTGGATGTC
>NZ_JBEXRZ010000125.1:0-20762 GCF_040613325.1 Streptomyces sp. NPDC006283
TCGGCGCTGAGCGGCGTGACGCCCACCTTGCAGCGGCTGGAGCGGGCCGGGTTCGACGCCGCCGTCGACCAGCGGCAGTACGTCCCCTTCGGCCCATGCGCGGGCCAGGGGGTCGGCCGGGGGCGGCTGGGGGGTGCCGTCGGCGACGGCCTGCAGGGCGGTGCGCAGTGCGGCGGTGTCGGTGACGACGAGGGCGCGGCGGTGTTTCATGGCGCGCCGGCCGTACTGCAGGGTGTGGGCCAGGGAGGCGAGTTCGGGTGCGTGGGGGCCGTCGAGCTGGTGCAGCAGGCGGCGGGCCAGCAGGGCCAGGGCGTCGTCGCTGCCCGCGGAGAGCGGCACGATGTGGGGGCGCGGACTGTCGGCCGGGGCGGTGGGGCGGGCCGTGGGGCGGGGTGCTTCTTCGACGACGGCGTGGGACATGGAGCCGCCGAGGCCGAAGGCGTTGACGGCGCCGATGCGCGGGTGCTCGCCGGCGGGCCAGGGCACGTTGTGGACGGGGATGCCCAGGGGTGCGTCGCCCAGCGGCAGGCTGGTGTCGGCCTCGTCGAGTCCGGCGATCCGGGGGATGGTGCCGGCGCGCAGGGCGAGGACGGTCTTGACGACGCCGATGAGGCCGGCCGCGCCTTCGAGGTGTCCGATGTTGGCCTTGACCGAGCCGACCCACAGGGTGCCGTCGGGGCCGGCGGCGGGTCCGTCGGCGACGAGGTGGGCCAGGGCGGCGATCTCGGTGGCGTCGCCGCCGCGGGTGCCGGTGCCGTGGGCCTCGAGGTGGCCGAGGTCGCGGGGGGCGAGCCCGGTGCGGTCCAGGGTGTGCCTGACGAGGGCGGTCTGGGAGTCCTGGTCGGTGCCGGTCAGGCCGCCGCCGCGGCCGTTGTGGGCGCTGCCGACGGAGCGGATGACGGCGTGCACGGGGTCGCCGTCGGCGCGTGCGGTGTCGAGGGGTTTGAGGAGCAGGCAGGCGCCGCCTTCACCGCGCAGGTAGCCGTTGCGGGTGGCGCTGAAGGGGACGGAGTCGCCGGTGGGTGACAGGGCGCCGCCGAGGTAGGCGTTGGTGGTGTAGTAGCCGGCGCTGAACAGGTTGGGTGAGCCGACGAGTGCCATGGGGTAGTCGCCGGCGCGCAGGCCCTGGACGGCGAAGCCGAGCGCGGACAGTCCGGCGGAGCAGGCGGAGTCGATGACCATGCTGGGGCCGGTCCAGCCGAACTGGTAAGAGACGCGGTTGGCGAGGAACGCCATCATGGTGCCGGGGAACGCGGCGCCGTCGGAGCGTCTGCCGCGCGCGATCATGCGTTCGCCGTAGTCGGACATGAAGGCGCCGGCGAAGACGGCGACGGGTGCGCCGGCCAGCGTGTGGGGGTCCAGGCCGGCGTTCTCCACGGCGTGCCAGGCCAGTTCGAGCATGAGCCGGTGCTGGGGGTCCATGAAGGCGGCCATGCGGTGGGCGATGCCGAAGAAGCGGGCGTCGAAGCCGTCGATGGAGTCGAGCAGGAACGCGCGGGGTGTGTTGTTGGCGGCGACCTGTTCGTCGAGTCCGTACCAGCGGTCGGCGGGCACGTCGCGCAGGGGCCGTTCGCCGCGGGAGACGATGTCCCAGAACTCGGGGAGGGTCTCGGCGCCGGCGGTGCGGCAGGACATGCCGATGACGGCGATGGGCCGGTCGTGGGCGGTGTTCACGCGGCGGCCTCCGGCTGCCCGGCCCGGCTCAGGCGCTGGCCGTGCAGGCCGCGGATGCGGCGGCGTGCCTCGTCGCCGGTGATGGTGGCCTCGTGGTCGGGGATCTCCCGCTCGAGGGCGCTGTGGGCGTCGGCGAGGAGGGTCCGTACGAGCTGGGACTTCATCTTCTCCAGCGCCTCGCGCGGTGCCTGGGCGCTCTGCAAAGCGATGCGGTGGGCCTGTGCGGGCACCGTGTCGTGGGCGCAGATCTTGGGGCCCGCGCCGCGTTCGCGCAGTTCGCGGCCGGTGTAGCTGCGGCTGGTGTACATCATTTCGGTGCCCAGGGCCCGGCCGAACGCGGCGGGCACGAGGTGGGAGGCGCCGAGGATGGGGGTGAAGCCGAAGGTGAGGAAGTTCATGGCGTAGCGGGAGCGGTCGCTGAGGACGGTGATGTCGCAGTACAGGGCGAGCAGCAGTCCGCCGCCGAGGGCGTGGCCCTGGACGGCGGCGATCACCGGTACGGGGCAGGCGGCGACGGCCCGCATCATCTCCCACAGTTCGACCACGCGCTGCTCGTGGGTGCCGAGCATGCGTTCGGTGGCGCCTCCGGCGCTGAAGATGCCGGGTGCGCCCTCCAGGACGACGGCCCGTACGCCGGGGTCGCTGCCGGCTTTGTGCAGGGCGGCGATGAGGCCTGCGCGCAGCTCGGGGGTGAAGCGGTTGTGGCCCGCCTCGTCGCACAGCCGGACGGTGGCGACGGGCGCCTCGGTGTGCAGCTGGACGGGCCCGTAGGAAAGAGCGGTCACGGTATCAGTCCTTGCCGGTGAAAGGTGTTCAGCCGCTTGTGGACCCGCTGGTCGCGAAGGCGTTCGGCGACGACGGCGACGGAGCGGTCCGCGTGGCCTTCGGGGGCGGGGAACAGTTCGCGGCGGTAGCGCTTGAGTGCGCGTACGGCTCCGGGGTCGGCGGCCCGCAGCCGGCGCAGCAGCAGCCGCAGTTCGTGGCGGCAGTCGTCGGTGCGCTGGTCGGCGAGGCCGAGGTCGGCGGCCTGTTCGCCGTCGACGTGCTGGGCGCCCAGGGCGAGGGAGAAGGCGCGGTGGCGGCCGGTGCGTTCGGCGACGACGGGGAGGATCACGGCGGGTACCAGGCCGAGGAGGACTTCGGTCATGCGGAAGCTCGCGCCGGGGCCGGCGATGACGTGGTCGCAGGCGGCGGCGAGTCCGACGCCGCCTCCGGTGGCGGCGCCGTCGACGACGGCGACGGTGACCAGGGGCGAGTCGGACAGACGCTGCAGCAGGTCGTGCACGGCGGTGAGGCGGGGCTGCCAGCCGTCGCGGTCGTCCGCGCCGAGGGAGATGCCCGAACAGAAGGTGTCGCCGGTGGCGTCGATGACGAACACGTCGGTGCCGGGGGACGATTCGGCGGTGTCCAGGGCTGCGGCCAGGGCGTGGAGGGTGCGGTCGTCGAGCCGATTGCGGGTGGCGGGGCTGTCGAGGGTGACGCGGAGCAGCGGCGGGCGGGCCGCGTCCACCCGCACCGGGGCCAAGACGGGGGCGGGGGCTGGGGCGGGGGCTGTCAGCGCCACTCGTACCGCCTGATGTAGTCCTCGACGCCGGCGAGCACCAGGTGGGGGCCGTGGTCGCGGAAGGGGGCGAGGAAGGTGTCCTGGGCGCTGTCGTCGATGACGCGGTGGGCCTTGGGCACCAGGACGCGGCGGGTGACGGGCAGCATCTGCTCGTACTCGGTGAAGCTCAATTCCCGGCGCAGGGCAAGGCGTTCGGCGATGCGGGCCTTGGCGAGGGTCTGCCGGGCGCCGGGGACGAGGGTGGCGCCGAAGAACTCGGAGGCGCAGCCGGAGCCGTAGGAGTACATGCCGAGCCGGGCGTCGTCGAGGCGTTCGGAGCTCTCGTGGTCGATCAGGGAGGCGAGGGCGAGCCAGATGGCGCCGGAGCACAGGTTGCCGACCTGCTGTCCGTAGCGCAGGGAGGGGGCGACGCGGCGTTCGAAGTCCTCGGCGACGGCCTTGGGGGGCCGGGGGGCGAACTCGCGCATCAGTTTGCGGTGTGCGGCCCTGACCATGCCGCCGAAGGGGGTGTGCATCACGATGTGGTCGAAGGAGTCGGCGAGGTCGGTGCCCGGGACGTTGGCGCGGTAGGCGCGGAAGCTGTCGGAGAGGCATTCGAGGTAGGCCAGCAGCGACAGGTCGGGGTTGTACAGGTCGTAGTCCGGGGCGGGCCGGGCGGTGTCCATGACCTCGAAGCTGTTGAGGCCGTAGGCGCCGGGGGTGAGGGCGAGGACGCCGGGCTCTTCGCCGACCAGCAGGGCCACGGCGCCGTGGCCGGTGGTGGGTTCGGCGTATTTGGCGTACTCGTCCATGGGGTTGACGTCGGTGGCGACGATCAGGGCCTTGGCGCCGGGCCGCAGGGCGGAGCGCAGGTAGCCGGCGGCGAGCTGGAGGGCGCCGGTGGCGCCGTAGCAGGCCTGTTTGACCTCCATGTAGCGGCACTGCCGGGACAGGCCGAGGTGGCGGTGCACGTGGGAGGCGAGGGATTTGCTGTAGTCGAGGCCCGACTCGCTGGAGGTGACGAGGAGTTCGATGGAGGCGCGGTCGTCGTCGCTGAGGGCGTCGACGACGGGTTTGGCGGCGTTGACGGCGTTGGTGACCGGGTCTTCCCAGGGCAGCTGGACGGAGCGTTCGTCCATCATGAGGTTGGCGAAGCGGTCCGGGTCGAGGCCGCGGGCGTCGAAGAGGGTGCGGGCGGAGATCTTCGCGACGCCGGTGTAGGCGTTCAGGGCCTCGACGCCGATGGGGGCAGTGCTCATCGCCGGCCGCCGGCGGTGGCCAGGTGGGCGACGAGGCCGCCGATGTCGGGGATGTCGGCGAAGGTGGAGACCCGCTCACGGCTGCCGAGCCGGTGGGTGAGGGTGGTGATGATCTCGACGCGGTCGACGGAGTCGGCGCCCAGGTCCTTCAGGCTGCGCTCGTCGGTGATCTCCTCGGCGGGCACGTCGGGCAGGATCTCGGCGACGACGTCCGCGAGGACGCGCCGGATCGTGGCCTCGTCGGTGGCGGCGGGGGCGGTCATGTCTCCTCCAGGAGCTGCTGCACGGAGCAGACGGCGAGCAGCCGTCCACTCGCGGCCTCTGTGACGGCGACGTCGGCGATCTCGTCGCCGGGCACGGTGTCGCTGTGCCACAGCGTGACGGTCACGGTGAGTTCGGCGTCGGCGTCGGCGTTGCCGAAGTAGCCGATCCGGTGGTCGACGACGGTGCGGCGGCTGAAGTGGTTCGCATCGCGGCCCAGGTGGCGCCAGTGGCGCAGCAGCGCGGTGTCGACGATGGAGAAGTAGGAGGCGAAGTACATGAGACCCGCGCCGTTGAGGTCGCGGACGCGGTCGAGGGTGTAGCCGGTGGTGAACGGCTTCGACGGCGTGCGGCCTTGGATGCCGGCCTCGTGGAAGGTGCCGGTCTTGCGGGCGCGGCCGCAGATTCCGCGGGGTGAGTAGGCGGCGGGCAGCTGCGGCAGGTGCTCGTGCCGGTGGCCGGCCGGGGACGCCTCGACGAGGCCTTTGTTGCTGCCTTGGCGGGAGCGGGAGACCCAGCGGTTGTAGTTCTCGACGTACAGGCAGTCCTCGCGCTGTTCGTCGTAGAACTCGTGTGCGTCCAGGCCGGTTGCGGGGGTGCCGGGGCGGGAGAGGCGGTGCAGGGTCATCACGGACTGCGGGCCGAGGTCGAAGACGCGTGAGGTGACGTCGAACTCGTCGCCGAAGGCGATGCCGTAGGGCTGGATGTGCCGGCTGCCGCGGACGCGGAAGTAGTAGAAGGACAGGTAGGTGGGGTGGCCGTCGGCGCTGCGGGCGGCGTACACGTTGGTGCCGCTCGCGGCCTTGACCGCCTCCCACGTCCAGTCCCCCAGCTGCCCGAAGAACAGGGACCCGGCGCCGCACATCCCCGGTGCGACGGTGACGCGGCGGGTCAGCAGGGACGTGTCGGCGGGCACCGGTCGGCCGATCAGGTCGGTCGGGCTCACTTGACGGTCGCCTCCAAGGCCGCGACCTGGTTGCTCACGTAGGTGCTGAGCTGGTTGACCGTGGGGTGGGCGTAGACGGTGTCGAGCATCTCCTCGAGGCCGTACTTGCTGTTGACCAGGGCCACCAGTTCCACGCCCAGGACGGAGTCGAGTCCCAGCTCGGCGAAGGTGGCGTCGTCGTCGATCTCCTCGATCTCGCAGTAGAGGATCGCGGCCAGGTGCGTCCGCAGTTCGTCGCGGATCGAGTCGGCACTCACCAGGGTGGTCATTCGCTTGTCTCCTCAGCCTGTTCGACTCGCTCGACTCGCCGTGCGAGCAATCGGCTCCGACGCTAGGAAGGGCGTCTCGCAGGCCGCTCGAGCTGCTCTGGAGACCACCGGCGTGGGGTGTGGTGGGCGTTTCAGGCGGCGACGGGCTGCGGGGCGCGGGCGGCGGCGGGCAGGAACCCCAGCAGGGTGAGCAGGCTGCGGGCCTCGACGTTGAGGTGGCTGCCGTAGCCGACGAACCCGATGAGTTGACGTACCGTCATCCAGGCGAAGTCGGGGGGTGTTTCGAGGGGGAAGTCGTCGTCGGTCTCGACCAGCAGATAGCGGCTCTGCGCGTGGTAGAACCGGCCGCCCTCCTCGGACTGCACGGCGTCGAACCTGATCCGGTCCGGCGTGGCGGCGAGCACGGTGTCCAGGTACGGGGGCCGCCCGGCCGGCTGCCGGGTGCCGAAGGGGTCGGCGGTGTAGTCGGCGGGCTGGCACTGCACGGTGGGCGCCATCTCGATGCGGTCCAGTGCCCCGGTCTCGATGCGTGCCTGCACCAGCAGGTGGAGCACGCCGTCGAGGCGTTTGGCGAGGAAGGCGATGACGCCCTGGCTGCGGGGCGCGAACATGGGCTGCGACCAGCCTGTCACCTCGCGGTTGGAGGCCTCGACGTTCACCCCGAGGACGGTGAAGTGCCGGTCCTCGTCGTGGGCGACGACGCCGTCGCGGTGCGACCAGTTCGATACGCCGGCCAGCGGGACGAGGCGGCGCTCCAGTGTGCAGCGGCCCTTGGCCTCGGTGAACCAGCTCAGCAGCTCGACGGTGTTGTGCAGCGAGCGGCCCTGCTGCTGCCACGATCCGGCGAGCGCGGCGTCGAAGGTGTCGTCGCCATGGCGGGTGCCGGGGCCGGTGGTGGGGCGGCGCAGCGCGACGGCGCCGGACAGGACGGTGCGGGTGTCCATGTTCACCAGGTCGTCGTTTTGCAGGAGTTCGGCGATCTGGTCGAAGCTCAGCCAGCAGAAGTCGTCGAGGACGGGGACGTCGGCGTCGGTGCGCACGATCATGTTGCGGTTGCGTTTGGCGAGGAACCAGGAGGCCTGTTCCGACTGGAGGGCGTCGAAGAGGACCTCGCCGCCGCGTGGGGCGACGAAGTGTTCGAGATAGGGAACGGGCCGGCCGCCGTGGACGCGCGTGTAGTTGCTTTTCGTGGCCTGGACGGTCGGCGACAGCTGGACGAGATTCACGTTGCCCGGTTCCATTTTCGCCTGGAGCAGGCAGTGCGGAACTCCGTCGAACTCCTTGACGAGGATGCCGAGTATTCCGTGTTCGGGCTGCACGATGATCGGCTGCTGCCAGGCTTCGACGGCCCGGCCGGAGTCGGTGACCTCCAGGCCCTGCACGGAGAAGAACCGCCCGCTGCGGTGGACCAGGTTCCCGGAGTCCGCCTCGAGCGACCAGCCGTCGAGACGGTCGAGGGGAATCCTGGAGACCTTGTACGCATGCGCGGTGCAGCGCTGCTCGAACCATTGGTGGAATTCTGCGATGTCAAAAAACATGCGAGGGCCTCTCGTGGGGCTTGCGAAACGGTGCCGAACGGCAAAAGGGGCCGGGGCGATTCCCAGAGGAATTCGAGCCGGCTGCGAGGTGAGGAAGAGAGAATGTCGAGCCTCATGTGATGGTGCGGCGTAAAGGAGTTGATCCGGTGACGACCGAAGTCGAGGAGACCGTGATGGTGCGCGGCGAATGCGCGCCCGGTTTCGAGGACGTGGCGCGCGCTTTCGAGCAGAACTTCCGCGACGGCACGCAGACCGGGGCGGGGGTCAGCGTCTATCTGCGCGGCCGTGAAGTGGTCAGTCTGTGGGGCGGGTTCGCCGACGAGGCCACCGGCCGGCCCTGGGAGCAGGACACGCTGGCCGTGCTCGCCTCCCCCACCAAGTCCGTCGCCGCCGGGGCGCTGTTCGTGCTCATCGAGCGCGGTCTGGTCGAACTGGACGCCCCGGTCGCCCGCTACTGGCCCGAGTTCGCGGCCGCCGGCAAGGAAGCCGTCACGGTGCGGATGCTGCTGGCGCAGCGCAGCGGTGTGGTCGCGCTGGACAAGAGCCCGATCACCTACGAGAAGCTGCGCACCGGCCGGCCGGTCGTCGAGGCGCTCGCCGCGGCCCGGCCGGAGTGGGTGCCGGGCACCGCGCACGGCTATCACGCCATGACCTTCGGCCACATGGTCAGCGAGGTGGTGCGGCGGGTCACCGGCAGGTCGGTGGGCCGGTTCTTCGCCGACGAGATCGCCGGGCCGCTGGGGCTCGAGTGCTTCATCGGCCTGCCCGAGGACCGGCTGCCGCGGCTGGCGACGATGGTGCCGTCCAAGGCCGAGGTCTTGATGGACGGCGGCGCGAGTGACCAGGTGACCGAGCTGCTGGCCGCCCTGGGCGACCCGGCGTCGCTGACCTTCCGGGCGACGATCGGCAGCATGTCCTTCGACGCCGACACCGGCGACGACACCAAGCGGGTACGGCTGGAGAACGCCTCCTACGACGGTGTGGCGAACGCGGCGTCGCTGGCCCGCTACTTCGCGGCGCTGGTCGGCGAGGTGGACGGGGTGCGGCTGGCCGGACCGGGGCTGGTGGAGGAGATCCGCCGGGTGCACTCCGCGGGCCGGTGCCGCACGATGCTGATGGACACCAGCTGGGGCCTGGGCATGATGCTGCCCGACGGGCCGCTGTATCCGGCGTCGGCCGGGCCGCTGGGCTCCTTCGGACTGGCCGGCGCGACCGGCTCGTTCGCCTGCGCCGTCCCCGAGCAGCAGCTGGCGTTCGCCTATGTGCCCAGTGGCGGGTCGCATGTCATCGACCGGCTCGACCCGCGGGCGAGGCGCGTCGCCGAAGCCGTGCACCGCAGCGCCGCCGCCGCGGGCTGAGCGCAGGTCAGCGGGCCTTGGCCCGGTCCGCGGCGTGGGCACCCGCGCGCTCCAGGATCTGCAGGCTGCTGCGGCGCAGCCGCTCTTCGACGGTGGCCCGCGCCGGTGCGGGGGTGTTCGGGTCCCAGGCGGCGTCGTGCCGGATGTGGACGCGGCTGCGGGCGCCGTCGGCGACGACGCTCCACACGCAGGTGTGCGCGCGCAGCCCGGCGGGCGCGGGCAGGCCGGTGGGGACGAGGCGCCGGCCGGGCAGGGCGATGTGCGCACCCGTGTGGCGGCGCAGCAGGCCGAAGACGGTGTCGGCGCCGAGGTCGAGGACGATCTCGTCGGTCAGCGTGAACAGCAGGTCCTCGAGGGGCTCGGGACGTTCGGCCCAGAAGCGGACGGCGGCGACCTCGTCGGCGTTGTGGCGCTCCAGGGCCTGCGCGAGGAAGGCCGCGGTCGCCTCGTCCGCGGAGGGCAGGAGGGTGTAGGCGTTGGTGAGCGTGATGCGGGTGCCGGTGGTGGGGCCGGTGTCGGGCCGGAAGTGCCAGGTGCCTTCGGCGGCGGACAGCGGGGCGCTCGGCCGCTCCTGGCGGAAGGTGACCCGCAGCGCCTCGTCGTCCGCGTGACGCAGCGAGGTCCAGGCGCGCACCTGGTCGCCGGCGGCCACCCACATCCGGAACCGGTCGCCGCCGGGGACGGCACCCAGCTGTTCGACGTGCAGGCAGGGGGTGAACAGCAGGGGCCAGCGGGTGACGTCGGCGATCAGCCGGTAGGCCCGCTGTGCGGGGGCCTGGCTCGTGGCGACGTACTCGGCCGAGCGGCGGCCGGCGGCTGTCATCGAGGTCTCCAGACGGTGGGCGGGCTCTGTCACCGGCAATCTCGCCGAGCCGTCTCGATCCCTCCTCGACCCGGGATCGAGCCCCCACGCGGAGTGTGAACTCCTCATAGGACGACTGGAGTCGCTGTCATGCGTGTTCTGTTCACCGTGTTTCCGGCCACGGCCCATGTGCATCCGATCGTGCCGCTCGCCTGGGCTCTGCAGAACGCGGGCCACGAGGTGCGGGTGGCGATCCACCCCGACACCGTGCACCTGGTCACCGAGGCCGGGCTGCCCGCGGTGCCGCTCGGCTCGCGTGAGGTGCTCGCCGACGCGGTGAAGTGGAACGACAACTTCGAGATGCTCGACAGCCTCAGCGACGCGCTGTCCCTGGACACGGACGACGCCCCCCAGTGGGAGCGCCAGTGGCAGGGGCTGACCGGAATGCTGCGGATGTTCACACCGATGCTGGACGACCTGGTGGACTTCTGCCGCGGCTGGCAGCCCGACCTGGTGGTGTGGGACCCGTTCTGTGTGGCCGCGGGCGTCGCGGCCAGGGTGACGGGCGCGGCGCACGCACGGTTCCTGTGGGGTCAGGACAACATCGGCTGGCTGCGCGCCACATCCCTGAAGTCGCTGGGGCACAGGGCCGGTTCGGCCGATGATCCGGTACAGGCGCTGATGGCGCCGATGCTCGAGCGCTACGGGCTCGAGTACTCGGAGGACCTGCTGCTCGGCCAGTGGACCGTCGACCCGATGCCCACGGCGCTGCGCCTGCCGCTGGCCGGGCGTTACGAGCCGATCCGGCGCCTCCCGTACAACGGCAGCACGGTGGCGCCGGCGTGGGTGCACGAGCGGCCGCGGCGGCCGCGGGTGCTGCTGACGCTGGGGATCGGCGGCCGGGGCCGTCAGCTGTTCAAGGCGGCCGGTGTCTCCTTCCCCGAGGTGGTCGACGCGCTGGCCGGACTCGACGTCGAGGTGGTCGCCACGCTGCACCGGGCGATGCTGCAGACGGTGACCCGGGTGCCCGACAATGTGCGGCTGGCCGAGTACGTTCCGCTGGCGCAGATCCTGCCGAGCTGCTCGGCGATCATCCACCACGGCGGTGGGGGGACGTTCGCGGCGGCCACGGCGGCCGCGGTGCCGCAGCTGATCGTGCCGATGCCGTGCTGGAGCGAGGCGACGACGGCCCGTTTCATGGCCGACCGTGGCGCCGGACTGGTCGTCACCACCGAGGAGTTCGACACGGAGCTGCTGCGCAAGCAGATGACACGGCTGCTGGACGAGCCGTCGTTCGCCGAGGGCGCCCGGGCGCTGCGCGCGGAGATCAACCAGGCGCCCGGGCCGGCGGAGTTCGTCTCCGTGCTGGAGGCACTGACCGCCGAGCACCGCGCGTGACGCCGGGGGTGGCGGTGGTGCGGTTCGGGGTGCTGGGCTGCGCGGACATCGCGCGCCGCAGGGTGCTGCCCGCGATGGCGGCCGCGCCGGACATCGACCTCGCCGCGGTCGCCAGCCGCTCCCCCGCCCGGGCCGCCGATGCGGCCCGCGCCTACGGCGCCCGCCCGGTCGCCGGATACGCGCAGCTGCTGGCCGATCCCTTCGTGGACGCGCTCTACATCCCGCTGCCGGCGGCGCTGCACGACCGCTGGGTCGAGGCGGCGCTGGAGGCGGGCAAGCATGTGCTGGCCGAGAAGCCGCTGACGACCGACCCGGCCCGCACCCGCACCCTGCTGGCGACGGCACGGCGGCGGAATCTGGTGCTGCGCGAGAACGTGATGTTCGTGCACCACGGGCAGCACACCGCGGTACGCGAGCTGGTCACCGACGGGGCGATCGGCGAACTGCGGGCACTGCACGCGGCGTTCACGATCCCCTCCCCCGCCGACGGCGACATCCGCTTCGATCCCGAGCTGGGCGGCGGGGCGCTGACGGACGTGGGCCTGTACCCGGTGCGCGCCGCGGTGCACCTGCTCGGCCCGGACCTTCGGGTGGCGGGCGCGGTGCTGTCGGCGGCCGCCGGCCGCAATGTGGAGACGTCGGGCGCGGCGCTGCTGCAGCGCGCCGACGGGGTGAGCGCGCAGCTGACGTTCGGGATGGAGCACGCCTACCGCTCGCGTTACGAACTGTGGGGCAGCCAGGGCCGCCTCACCGTGGACCGCGCCTTCACCCCGCCGGCCGGCCACCGCCCGCGCCTGCTGCTGGAGGACGCGTCCGGCAGCCGCACGATCGACCTTCCGGCCGAGGACCAGGTGGCGGCCACTCTCGCCGCATTCACCGCGGCGGTCGCAGGAACGGCGCCCGCCGACGACGGCGCACGCGATCTGCTGGCGCAGGCGGACCTGCTGTCCGCGATCCGCCGGGCGGCAAACGAGGGGGCGTCGGCGCCCGGCACCGGCGTGCCAGGATGAGCGCATGTCGGCTCAGGTCTGGGGATCTCTGATATCGCTCGGCGGCGTGGCGCTGGGCGGCACACTGTCCTTCCTCGTGCAGCACGCGACCCAGCGGTCGGCCGAGCGCGCGGAGCTGCACCGCCAACAAACCGACCTCGCGGAGAGCCGGCGCACCGAACGCCTCGCCCTGCTGGAGCGGTTCGTGGGAGTGGGGGCGGAGGCGGAACGCTGCGCGTTCTCCCGTCCCTCGCACTGGGAGGACACCGACAGCTGGGCGGTGAGCACCCAGGACGTGATGAACCGGCTGTGGGTCGCGGAGCGGATGATCCGCCTCCAGTTCCCGCTGCCGGTGTACGACGCGGCACGCGCGTACTTCCTGGACCTCAACCGGACCGTGTGGGAGGGCCTGCCCGACGGCGAGAGCGTGCGCGACTACCTCGAGGACAACCGGCTGACGTTCCTCGACGCGGCCAAAGAGGCGATCGGTTAGCGGCGGGCCTCGCGGCGGCCGCGGCCCCGATCATGCCGGCCCGGATCGACGCCGGCCCCGATCGACGCCGGCCCGACGCGGCCGGGATCAGCGCGGCCGGTCCGTAGAGCCGTCGGCAGGGTGCTCGGGCGGACCGCCCGTGGCGGCTCCGGCGAGCAGGCGGGCGGTTGCCGCGCCGGCCCGCAGGGCGTGCGCGTCCGTGGCGGGCACGCAGCGGCCCGCTGCGGGATCGTAGGCGCACATGATGACGCCGGCGTGGTCCGTGACGGGCTCGGTGAGCCGGACCGGCCAGTTCCGCCGCTGCAACGCGGCCTGCAGCCGACGGGAGTGCCGGCTGTCCACCTGGGTGTCGTGCGCACCGTGGACGAGTGTCACGGGCACCTGCGGCAGGCCGGGCACGGCCGGCTCCTCCAGTGGTGCCGCTCCGGTGGTGCGGGCCAGGCGGGTGTAGTCGCCGGCGACGGCGACGACCGCGTGCGGATGCCATCGCGGCAGCACGCCGGGGCGCAGGGCGACACCGGCCGCGGCGCCGGCGCCGGCCGACCAGCCGGCCAGCACGATGCGGTCGCTGCTGACGCCGAAGCCGGCCGCGTGGTCCCGGACGAACGCGAGGGACGCCAGCAGATGCGACCGGCCGCCGTCCGGGCCGTCGGGGCGCCAGTCCGGCACGAACACCGTCACCCCGAGAGCAGCCGTCGCCCGGGCAAGGGGGGCAAGGACACGGCGCTCGTCCGGGCCGATGCCGTGCCACAGCAGCACGCCGGCGCGACAGGGGGCCGTGGTGGGCGGCGTGTGGACGTCGAGGAGCTGTCCCCGGGCGGGGCCGGTCTCGGCGTAGGTGACGGTGCGTGGTGCGGGCGCGGGATCGGTCGGTTCGGCCATGACCGTCATTGAAGCAACGCACTCCGCCCGCCCGCCCGGCCGGGTCAGGTGCGGGTCAGGGCCTCCACCGCGGGGAGGATCTCGGAGGGGCCCGGCAGGGCGGCGAGTTCGGTGGCGAGGGTGCGGGCGCGCTCCGTGTAGGAGGGGGTGGCCAGCATGTCGCGGCAGGCGGCGGCGACGGCCTCGGGGCCGGCCGTCTGCGCCGGCAGGACGCGGGCGGCGCCGTAGGCGGCCAGGCGCTGGTTGGGGGCCAAGACCTTGGGCATGGTGGGGACGACGAGCTGCGGAACGGCCGCCTGGAGGGCCGTCAGGGCGCTCTGCCCGCCGCCGGAGTGCACGAGCAGGTCGCAGGTGTGCAGCACCGTGTCCAGTGGCAGCCAGCCGGCCCGCAGACCCGGGTGACGTTCACGCAGGGCGGCCGCGACGTCCTCGGGGGCGGCGGCCACGACCTCGACGTCCGGGCCGGCGACCTGGGAGACGAGGGCGTCGAGGTGGTCGAACTCGTAGTCCTTGCTGACCCGGCTGCCCGCTGTCACGCACACCCGGCGCCGCTCGCCGCGCGTGTACATCCAGCGTTCCAGCGGCTGCTGGGGCCCGCACGGCACGAACCGCATGGTTTGTCCGGCAGGTGCGTCGGGGTCGGCGACGGCGGGTGGGCAGATGTCGATCCACAGGTCGGGGCCGGGCAGCGTCCGACGGCCCAAGGCGGCCAGTTCGGGGGCGAGTTCGTCGGCCGCGCCCCGGTCCATCGCGGCGGGCTCGCCCATGTCCCAGGCGTGCCGCACGTAGGGGATTTTCAGCTCGGCGGCCAGCAGCGCGGCGCCGAAGGCGAGGGTGCCGCCGACGACGGCGTCGGGGCGCCAGTCGCGGCCCAGGTCGCGCAGCACGGGCATGCAGGCGGCGGCGAGCCGGCCGAAGCCGCGGCCGCCGAAGTGCATCCGCTCCCCCGGGTCGGTGGGCAGTGTCAGCTCGGTGCCGTCGCGGTCGGCCAGCATGAAGTCGCGCATCGTGCGGGTGGTGACGGGCGCTGCGGGCAGCCCGGCGGAGGTGATGACGCCGCTCATGTCCGCGGTGGCGGCCATGAGCACCTGGTGGCCTGCGTTGCGTGCGGCGCAGGCCAGCGGCACGAGCGCGAACACGGTGGCCGGGCTGCCGCCGGCGAGGAACAGGATCCGCATGGCGTCAGGCCGGGGGTGCGCCGCGGTGGGCCGGTGCGAAGGCGAGCGCGTCCAGCGCGGCGACGACCGCGGCCTCCTCGTAGTCGAAGTGGCGCTCCAACTCGCCTGTCAGGCGTGTGAGTTCGCTCTGAAGGCCCTGCGGGTCGCCCGGCTCCAGGCGGGTGACGAGGTCGGCGATGTCGCCGCGCAGCTGCGAGACGACCTTGTGTTCCTCGCGGAGCTTGGCCAGCGTCGGCGCGAGGCCGGGGAACGTCGATTCCAGGACGGGGAAGGCGCCCTGGTCCTCGCCGCCGTGGTGGACCTCCAGCGCCTTGCAGAAGCTCAGGCAGTTGTCGCGCAGCTGCTGCAGCAGGGTGGAGTCGCCGGTGTCGATCGTCTCGGTGCGCCCGGCGGCGAAGTCGGCGACCTGGCGGCGCAGTTCGGTGATCTCGCCGCGCAGCCAGGCGTGGACCTCGGTCAGCTCCTGGCCCAGGCCGCGGGCGCGCCGCCCGTCGTCGTAGGTCTCGGTCTGCAGGACGACGACAGGGATGATCCGGTCGGTGTTCTTCTGGTACTCGGCGTAGCCGGGGGCGATCTCGCACGCCTTGGCGAAGACCTCTTCCCGCTCGGCACCCTCCAGCACGGTGGCCTTGGCCTGGTACTTCTCGGTGCCGACCTCGACGGTCAGGATGGGGTTGGCGCGCAGGTTGTGGTACCAGGCCGGGTTCTTGGGACCGCCGCCGGCGGAGGCGATGACCACTCCCCTGCCGTCGATCTCCATGTAGCCGACGGGGCTGGTGGTCGCGCGGCCGCTTCTGGCGCCGGCGGTGGTCAGCAGCGCCAGGGTGCCGCCGGCGAACGGCCCGCCGACCTTGCCGCCGTTCGCCCGGAACTCCTCGACGATCGGCCGGTTCCAGTCGGCGACAAAAGGCTGCAGCTCGTCTGCCATCTCTCTCCTTGCGTGGGAATCCCGGCCTTCAGGCGGGGAGGAAACACATCCTTGACCCTCGGGGCCGCGAAGCGGCGCAGTAGCTTGAGGGCCTGCCGTCGGGCAGCGGTCAGGGCTTGGCCGTCATGAGGCTCAACGGAGCCAAGTGAGAAGCCACCTCGTTCACGAGGTGGAGGAGTCACGGAAGCGCGTTCTCCTCGTTGTTGTGTCGGTGGTCGGGTCGGCTGGGCACCGACTCGACGATCACCGGGCGGTCACCGGCCGGTCAAGGATGGCCGCCGGTTCCTCAAGCGGCCCTCGAGCGCTGCTCGAGCGGCTGCCACCAGGCGCGGTTGTCCCGGTACCAGGCGACGGTGCGGGCCAGGCCCTCGGCGAAGTCGGTGCGGGGCCGGTAGCCGAGCTCGCGGGTGATCTTGCGGCAGTCGACCGAGTAGCGCCGGTCGTGGCCCTTGCGGTCCTCGACGTGGTCGACGCTGGACCAGTCGGCGCCGCAGGCGTCCAGGAGCAGGCCGGTCAGCTCCTTGTTGGACAGTTCGGTGCCGCCGCCGATGTTGTAGACCTCGCCGGGGCGGCCCTTGGTGCGGACGAGTTCGATGCCCTGGACGTGGTCGTCGACGTGCAGCCAGTCGCGGACGTTGTCGCCGTCGCCGTACAGCGGCACCCGGCCGCCCTGCAGGAGGCGGGTGATGAACAGCGGGACGACCTTCTCCGGGTACTGGTGGGGCCCGTAGTTGTTGGAGCAGCGGGTGATGCGCACGTCCAGGCCGTGGGTGCGGTGGTAGGCGAGGGCGACCAGGTCGCTTGCGGCCTTGGCGGCGGAGTAGGGCGAGTTGGGGGCGAGCGGGTCGCTCTCCGGCCAGGAGCCGATGTCGATCGACCCGTACACCTCGTCGGTGGAGATGTGCACGAAGGTGGTGGGGCCGTGGTGCAGGGCCGCCTCCAGCAGGGTCTGGGTGCCGGCGACGTTGGTGCGGATGAAGTCGGCGGCGCCGGCGATGGAGCGGTCGACGTGTGATTCGGCGGCGAAGTGGACGACCTGGTCGTGGCCGGCCATCAGGGTGGCGACGAGGCCGGCGTCGCAGATGTCGCCCTTGACGAAGGTGAGCCGGCCGCTGTCGCGGACGGCGTCGAGGTTGGCCGGGTTGCCCGCGTAGGTGAGCGCGTCGAGGACGGTGATCTGCACGTCCGGGTCGCCGTCGGGGCCCAGGAGGGTGCGCACGTAGTGGGAGCCGATGAAACCGGCGCCGCCGGTCACCAGGATCTTGGTCGTCATGAGGAGATCTGCACCTTGCTGTGGTCGCCGAGGATGAGCCGGTTGCTGGCCGGGATCCGCGGGGCGGGGGTGACGGTCACGCTGCGGCCGATGAGGGAGGCCTGGACGCGGGGCACGCCCTCGAGGCGGGAGTCGCGCAGCACGATGGAGAACTCGATCTCGCTGTCCTCGATGCGGCAGTCCTCGGCGATCGAGGTGTAGGGGCCGACGTAGGAGCCGCTGATGAGCGTGCCGGCGCCGATGACGGCGGGGCCGACGATGCGTGAGCCGCGGACCTCGGCGCCCGCCTCGACGCGTACCCGGCCGATCAGTTCGCTGGCCGCGTCGACGGTGCCGGCGGTGCGCGGTTCGATGCCTTCGAGGACGGAGCGGTTCACCTCGAGCATGTCGGCGACGTTGCCGGTGTCCTTCCAGTAGCCGCTGATGGTCGTGGAGCGCACGTCGCGGCCGTCGTCGATGAGCTGCTGGATGGCGTGGGTGATCTCCAGTTCGCCGCGTTCGGACGGTTCGATGGCGCGCACGGCCGCGTGGACGGCGGGTGTGAACAGGTAGATGCCGACCAGCGCGAGGTCGCTCTTGGGTTTGTCGGGCTTCTCCTCCAGGCCCACCACCCGTCCGCTCTCGTCGAGTTCGGCGACGCCGAACGCGGTCGGGTCGGGCACCCGGGTCAGCAGGATCTGCGCGTCGGGGCGCTCGGCGCGGAAGGCGGTGACGAGGTCGGCGATGCCACCGACGACGAAGTTGTCGCCGAGGTACATCACGAAGTCGTCGTCGCCGAGGAATTCGCGGGCGATCAGCACGGCGTGGGCCAGCCCGAGCGGCGCCTCCTGGGGCAGGTAGGTCACCTGAAGGCCGAACGGTGCGCCGTCGCCGACGGCCTCGCGGATCTCGCCGGCGGTGTCCCCGACGACGATGCCGACCTCGGTGATGCCCGCTTCCGCGATGGCTTCCAGGACGTAGTAGAGGACGGGCTTGTTGGCCACCGGGACCAGTTGCTTGGGCGCGGTGTGGGTGAAGGGCCGCAGGCGCGTGCCTGAACCACCGGACAGGACGAGAGCCTTCATGGCCCGGGACGCTATGGGGGCGCGCTCAAATCCCGCTGGGGAGCGGATCGGGCGCAGCCGGACTTCTTGTCGAGCACGTGTCCATGATCGGGCCGTGTGTGCGGCGCCGGTGGCACAGTCACCCCCCGACGGATGACCGAAAACCATGGTCGGCCGGAGTGGCCGGGCGACCGGAATCGGACGGGAGACATTCGCCATGCACAGCACACTGTCCCGGCGCCGCCTGCTGGGGCTGGGCGCCGCACTGGGTGCCGGCGCCGCGCTCGCCGGCGCACCGTCCCACACCGCCTCGGCCGCCTCGGGCGTCTCGGGCGAGGTGGCGGCGGGCCTTGCGGGCGGGCGGCCGCGGGCCGGTCGCGGGGCGGCGTGGCCGGTCAGGATCGAGCTGCCGACCGGGTTCCATCCCGGTGGCGTGGCCGCCGGCAGCCGGCCCTTCGCCTATTACGGCTCGCTGTTCGGCGGGGAGATCTACCGGGCGGACCTGGCAAGTGGCCGGGGCGAGGTCATCTCCCCCGATCTGGGCGAGGGCCACAGCGCGGCGGGGATCGCACTCGACTGCCGCGGGCGGCTGTTCATCAGCGGCGCCTACAGCGGCCGGGGCCGGGTGATGGACGTGGCGAGCGGCCGGGACCTGGCCTCCTACCAGCTGGGCGGTGCGGGCACCGTCGTCGCCGACGTGGCGCTGACCGCGGACGCCGCCTACTTCACCGACGCCTTCCACCCCGTGCTGTACCGGCTGCCGCTGGGGCCGCGCGGTGAACTGCCGCCCGCCGGGAAGGTGGTGGCGGTGGAGCTGTCCGGCGACTGGGTGCAGGGCGGTCCGGGCGAGGTGACGGCGCTGGGGATCACGCCGACGCCGGACGGGCGGGCGCTGATCGTGGTGCACCTGCTGGCCGGGGGATCTTTGATGCGGGTGGATCCGGCCACCGGCGTGGCCCGGCGGATCCCGCTCGGCGGTGCGGCGCTGCCGGCCGGGAACGGCATACGGCTGGACGGCACCACCGCGTACGTCGCCCAGCACGACGCGATCGACGTCCTGCGGCTGAATGGGGCCGGCACCCGGGCCGTGCCGGTCACCCGCATCACCGACCCCGACTTCGACGGCCCGTCGGCGGTCGCCGTCCACGGCGAGCGGCTGTACGTGTCGAACTTCGGTCCGACGACGCCCACCGATGAGACCCCCTACCACTCGACCGCCGTGCCCCTGGTGCGGCGCACCACCCATCGCAGCGCAACGCTTCACAAGGAGACGGCATGAGCGAGACGACCAAGGACCAGGGCCAGGAGCGGGAGCAGCGGGTCGCGCTGGTGACCGGCGGGACCAGCGGCATCGGACTGGAGATCGTGCGCAGGCTCGCCTCTGCGGGCACGCCGGTGCACCTGTGCGGGCGTTCGCAGGAGACGGTGAGCAGCACGGTCAAGGAGCTCGTCGAACAGGGCCTGGCGGTCACGGGTTCGGTGTGCGACGTGCGCGAGCAGGAGCAGATCGGCGAGCTGGTGCGCACGGTCGTGGACCTGCACGGTCCCATACGGGTCCTGGTCAACAACGCGGGCCGCAGCGGCGGCGGGCCGACCGCGCAGATCACCGACGAGCTGTGGACCGATGTCATCGCCACCAACCTCACCAGTGTCTTCCGGGTCACCAAGGAGGTTCTGACGGCCGGTGGCATGCAGGAGGCGGGGCAGGGCCGCATCATCAACATCGCCTCGACCGGCGGCAAGCAGGGCGTGGTGCTCGCCGCCCCGTACTCGGCTTCCAAGCACGGCGTCGTGGGTTTCAGCAAGGCTCTCGGTCTGGAGCTGGCCCGCACCGGCATCACCGTCAACGCGGTGTGCCCCGGGTTCGTCGAGACGCCGATGGCGGAGAAGGTCCGCGCCGGATACGCGGGTGCGTGGGGAGTGAGTGAGCAGGAGGCGTACGAGCGCATCACCACCCGGGTGCCCAACGGGCGTTACGTGCAGGTGCGGGAGGTCGCCGCGATGGTCGAGTACCTGGTCGGCGACGACGCGGCGGCCGTGACCGCGCAGGCGCTGAACGTCTGCGGCGGCCTCGGCAACTACTGAGAGAGGAGAGCGGTATGAGCACCCAGCGACGTGTCGCCCTGGTGACCGGTTCGTCGACGGGCATCGGCGAGACGGTGGCCCGCCGGCTGGCCGCCGAGAACATCAGCGTCGTCGTCAACTCGGCGCGCTCGGTGGAGGCCGGCGAGAAGGTGGCCGCCTCGCTGCCCGACGCCCTGTACGTCCAGGCGGACGTCTCCGACGAGGAGCAGGCCCGCCGGCTGGTCGCCCGTACCGTGGAGCACTACGGGCGGCTGGACATCCTGGTCAACAACGCCGGTGTCACCCGGGCTGTTCCGCATGCCGACCTGGAGGCGGCGAGCCCGGCGGTGTGGCGGGAGATCTTCGACCTCAACGTGTTCGGCACCTGGCAGACGACCGTGGCCGCGATGCCGGCGCTGCGCGAGAGCGGCGAGGGCGTCGTGGTGAACGTGTCCTCGGTGGCCGGCAGCCGGCCGACGGGCAGCTCGATCCCGTATGCGGTGAGCAAGGCGGCCCTGGAGCACATGACCCGTCTGCTCGCCGTGGCGACGGGTCCTGAGGTGCGCGTCAACGCGGTGGCGCCGGGGCTGGTCGAGACGGGCTGGACCGAGGGCAGCGACTTCTTCGCGGCCATCGCCGAGCAGGTCGCCGCGGTCGCCCCGCTGCGGCGGGTCGGCAAGCCGGAGGACGTGTCGGAGGCGGTCCTGTCGCTGATCCGTGCGACGTACACGACGGGGCAGATCCTCCTGGTCGACGGCGGGGGCACCCTGGTGCGCTGACGCCCCGGCCCGCACGGCCCGTTCCCGTAAGGCCCACGGTCAGGTGCCCGGTGCAGAGCCCGACCAGCCCCGACCGACCCGCGCC